>JAPJRA010000025.1 GCA_030824835.1 Geminicoccaceae bacterium
CCCACATGGTGGCGCTGCCGGGCATGGTCACCGATCCCACCGGGTTGACCGCGACCAGCGCCGCCACCGTCACCCCGGTCGCCTCGTCGACGGCCGAGGCCGTGCCGAGCCCGCCCTTGATCTGCCCGGCGATGGCACCGAAGCCCGCGCCGGCATTGCCCAGCGCGAACTCGGGCCCGGCCACCTCCGCCGCCTGCATCGCCAGGGCGCGGTAGGGCGGCAGCTCGCCCCAGGCCTTGTCGCCGCCATTGGCGAGGTCGTAGAGGATGGCCCCGGTCACCGTCGGGATGCAGCAGCCGTCGAGCGGGGTGCCGCGGCCGCGCACCGCCAGCCAGCTGGTGAGCCCGCCGGCAGCGTCGAGCCCGAAGGCGGAGCCGCCGCTGAGCACCAGCCCGTGCAGCGTCGCGACGATGGTGCCGGACTCGAAGGTCTGGGTATTGACGGTGAACGGCGAGCCGCCACGCACGTCGACCGCGGTGAGCACCGGCCGATCGGGCAGCAGCACGGTGACCCCGCTCCTCGCCTTGGTGTCATGCGCGTTGCCGACCATCAGGCCGGCAATGTCGGTCACGCTGTTGCGCGGGCCGGGCATCGTCATCGAGTTGTCCTCGGTGTCGGGCGGCGCGGTTGCGCCACCTCGAGTAGGCATGACAACGGCCGAGAGCCGGATTGGACCCCGCCTTAGCCGTGAAATCACCCGCATCCTACCATAAGCCCGCCTCGACGTGACGTCGGCTTGCCTCTATCGGTGCGGTGGCGGCGACGCAGGTGCAGCCGTCGGGAGGCACGAACGAAGCATGAGTGGCGCAGGCTCGGGCAAGGTGGCGCTGGTCACCGGCGGGACGCGGGGCATCGGCGAGGGGATCGCGCGGGCCCTGGCCGCCGGCGGCTACGACGTTGTGGCCTGCGGCCTGACGCTGGCCGAGGTCGAGGCCTTCGCGCCGGCCGAGCGGATCAGGACGGCGTGCCTCGACGTCACCAGCGGCGCATCGGTGGCCGAGGCCCTAAGCGCCCTGCCCCGGCTCGACCTGCTCGTGAACTGTGCGGGGATCATCCAGCGCGGCGGCAGGGAGTTCGAGCTGGATGCCTTCCGCCTGACCCTGGAGGTCAACCTGGTGGGCACGATGCGCACCTGCACCGCCGCCCACGGCGCTCTCGCCGCCACCGGCGGCTCGATCGTCAACACGGCCTCGATGCTGACCTTCCAGGGCTCGCCCTTCGTGCCGGGCTATGCCGCGTCCAAGGGCGGCATCGGGCAGCTGACCAAAAGCCTGGCGGCCGCCTGGGCGGCGGACGGCATCCGGGTCAACGCCATCGCCCCGGGCTGGATCGAGACCGAGCTGACCCGGCCGCTGGTCGAGGACGCGGCACGCGCGGCGCCGATCCTGGCGCGCACCCCCATGGGCCGCTGGGGCAGGCCCGAGGATCTGGGCGGCGTCGTGCTGTTCCTGGCATCCGAGGCCGCCCGCTTCGTCACCGGCGCCATCCTGCCGGTCGACGGCGGCTATCTCGCGGTCTGACAAGGGAGGAAGCAAGATGACCCCATCCACGCCGGCGGCCGACAAGTGGCAGCCGTTCCGCGGCACCATGCCCAAGGAATCGCCGCCGGAGCTGGTGGTCCCCGACGTGGTCCCGCAGGACGAGCGGATCTGGGTGCCGGTCGACCAGAACGTCTGGTTCCGCCCCTTGTGCATGAGCGTCACCCGCGGCTACTGGGTGAACCTGCTGCGGGTGCGCCGCGCCGGCGTGCTGTCCCGCCACCGCCATCCGCAGCCGGTGCACGGTTACGTGTTGAAGGGCGAGTGGCGCTACCTCGAGCATGACTGGGTCGCGACCGAAGGCAGCTACGTCTACGAGACGCCGGGCGAGACCCACACACTCGTGGTCGACCCGCACGTCGAGGAGATGATCACCCTGTTCCAGGTCAACGGGGCCATGATCTACTGCGACCCGGACGGCAACTGCACCGGCTACGACGACGTGTTCACCCGGCTCGACCGCTGCCGCGCACACTATACGGCCAGCGGCCTCGGCGAGGGCTACGTCGACCAGTTCATCCGCTGAGCCGCTCGCTTGCGGCGCCGACGGGCGCCGCCGCTTTCCCTTCCAGGACCCGCTGCCGCCGCTCCGGCAGCGCCGCGAACAGTGCCGGCAGCACGAACAGCGTCAGCAGCGTGCCCAACCCCATGCCGCCGACGATGACCCAGCCGATCTGCTGGCGGGCCTCCGCACCGGCACCCGTGGACAGGGCCAGCGGCACCGCCCCCAGCACCATGGCCGCGGTCGTCATCAGGATCGGGCGCAACCGCAGCTGGGCCGCGTGCAGCGCCGCGTCACGCCGGCTCTCGCCCGCGTCCATGGCCTTGTTCGCGAACTCGACGATCAGGATGCCGTGCTTGGTGATCAGGCCGATCAGAGTGACAAGGCCGATCTGGCTGTAGACGTTGAGCGTGCCGCCGGTGAGGTGCATGGCCAGCAGGGCGCCGGCCATGGACAGCGGCACCGTCACCATGATCAGCAGCGGCGACACGAAGCTCTCGAACTGCGCCGCCAGCAGCAGATAGATGAACGCCAGCGCCAGGGCGAAGATCAGCAGGATCGAGCTGCCGGCCTGGTCGAACTCGCGCGACGGCCCCGCATAGTCGAAGCGGAAATTGTCGGGCAGCACCTCGCGCGCCGTCGCCGTGAAATGCTCCAGGGCCTGGCCGATCGTGTAGTCCGGGGCCAGGGCGGCGGTCACCGTGGCCGAGCGGAGCTGGTTGAACCGGGTCAGCTCCTTGGCCGCCACCGTCTCCTCGAGCTGCACCAGGTTGGAGAGCTGGATCATCTGCCCGCCGCGGCCGCGCACGTAGATCGCGCTCAGATCGTCCGGCTCCTGGCGGTCGGCATCGGCCACCTGCACGATCACGTCGTACTGCTCGGCGTCCCGGTTGAAGCGGGTGACCTGCCGGCCGGCGAGGAAGCTTTCCAGCGTGCGCCCGACACTGTCCACGTCGAGGCCGAGATCGGCGATCTTCTGCCGGTCGAAGGTGACCTCGAGCTGCGGCGTCTCCAGGCTCAGCTCGCCGTTGACGTCGGTGACCCCCGGCCAAGTCTCGACGGCACGGACAAAACGCTCGGTGATCTCGGCCAGCTCCTGGTAGCTGCCGCTGGTCTGCAGGACCAGCTGCACCGGCGGGCTGCGCGAATCCTGCCCCAGCGACGGCGGGCTGCTCGGCACCGCCACCACGCCCGGCACCCTGGCCAGCTCCGGCCGCAATGCCCGGGCGATCTCCTGCTGCGAGCGGGACCGCTCCTCCCAGGGCTTGAGCCGGATCACCGCGATGCCTCGGGTGACCTCGGGCACGCCCGCGATCAGGAACGTGCCGGCGACCTCCGGGACCGCCGCCAGGATCGGCTCGAGCTGCTGCACGTTACGCGCGGTCCAGTCGATCGTGACCCCCTCGGGCCCGCGCACCGAGGCCCGCACGTAGCCGCGGTCCTCGTAGGGCGACAGCTCGCTGGGGGTGCGCTGGAACAGCGCCACGCCCGACCCGAGCACCAGCGCCACGAGCGGCACCAGCAGCCAGGAGCGGGCGATGACGCCACCCAGCAGGCGACGATAGCCGCGCTCCAGCGCGTCGAGGCCGCGCCCCAGCCAGCGGGCGACGCGCCCTTCCTCGGCATGGGCCGGGAGCAGGCGGGAGCACATCATGGGCGTCAGGGTGAGCGCCACGAAGCCCGACACCAGCACCGCCCCGGCCAGGGCCAGCGCGAACTCGATGAACAGCCGGCCGGTGCGGCCGGGAGTCAGGGCGATCGGCGCGTAGACGGCGGCCAGCGTCAGCGTCATCGCGATGATGGCAAAGACGATCTCGCGGGTGCCGATCATGGCGGCGTCGTACGGGCGCTCGCCGGCCTCGATGTGGCGGTAGACGTTCTCCAGGACGACGATCGCGTCGTCGACCACGAGACCGATCGCCAGCACCAGCGCCAGCAGGGTCAGCGTGTTGATCGAGAAGCCGAACGCGTACATCAGCGCGAAGGTGGCAATCAGCGAGACCGGGATGGTCACCACCGGGATAATAGTGGCCCGGAACGAGCGCAGGAACACGAGCGTCACCAGCACTACCAGGACGACGGCCTCGGCGATGGTCGTGAACACGGCCTCGATCGAGCGCTCGATGAACACGGTGGTGTCGTTGGCGATCACCACCTCCATGCCCGCCGGCAGGTTCTCGACCAGCTCCGGCATGGCGGCACGGACGGCTCGGGCGACGTCGAGCGGGTTGGCGGTGGCCTGCTTGATGATCCCGATGGTGACCGAGTTCCGGCCGTTGAAGCGGGTGACGCGGCGGTCGTCCTCGGGCCCGATCTCGACCCTGGCGAGGTCGCCCAGGGTCACTGCGAAGCCGTCCGCGTCCTTGACGGTGATCGCCGCGAACTGCTCGGGCGTGGTGAGCCCGGTGCGCGTCAGCACCGAGAACTCGCGGTCCGTGCCCTCGATCCGCCCGGACGGCACCTCCAGGTTCTGGCGCCTGATCGCGCCCTCGACGTCCTGCACCGCGAGCCCGTAGGCGGCCAGCCGATCGCGGTCGAGCCAGATGCGCATGGCATAGCGCCGCTCGCCCAGGATCTGCACCTCGGCCACGCCGGCCAGGTTCTGCAGCCGGTCGCGTGCGTCGCGGTCGACGAAATCGGTGATGTCGAGGGCCGAGATGCGATCGCTGGTGAAGGCGAGGTAGAGGATCGGGTCGGCGTCGGCCTCGACCTTGTTGATCACCGGCTCGTCGACCTCGTCGGGCAGGCGCCCGCGCACGCGCGAGACCCGGTCGCGCACGTCGGCGGCGGCGTCCTCGGGGTCGGTGTCGAGCGTGAACCGGGCCGTGATGCGGCTGGTCTCGCTGCGGCTGGTCGAGGACAGCACGTCGATGCCCGGGATGCCGGCGATCGACGCCTCCAGCACCTGGGTGACCTGGCTCTCCATGATCTCGGGGCCGGCGCCGGGATAGCTGGTGACCACCGAGACCACCGGCTGGTCGATGTTCGGGTACTCGCGCACCGGCAGCCGGTCGTAGGCGACGAGGCCGACCAGGACCAGGAGCAGGCTGAGCACGGTGGCGAAGACCGGGCGGCGGATGCAGATCTCCGGCAGGCGCATCCGACGCTCAGCCCTGGCCGGCGGGACGGACGGGCTCGACCCGGATCTGGTCGCGCAGGCGGACATGGCCGTTGACGATGACGACATCGCCGGCGGCGAGGCCCTCGGTGATCTCGACCATGCCGTCGCGGCGCACGCCCGTCGTCACCGGTGTGCGCACAGCCTTGCCGTCCGCCACCCGGTAGAGCATCGCGCCAGACTGCTGCAGCACGATCGCCGCCTCGGGCACCAGGACGGCGTCGGGTCGCGCGTCGAGCTCGAGCGTGACACGCGCGAACAGGCCCGGCCGCAGGATCCGCTCGGGATTGGGCACCGACGCCCGCAGCTGCACCGCGCGTCCGTTCACGTCGACCTGGGGGGCCAGGGCGACGATACGGCCCTGGAACGCCCGCCCCGGTACCGCATCGACGGTCACGGTCACCGGCTCGCCGGGCCGAAGCTTGGTCAGCCAGCGCTCGGACAGGCGGAAGTCCAGGTCGAGCGGATCGATCCGCTCCAGGGCCACGAGCTCGTCCCCGGGCTCGACATAGCGGCCGACGCTGATGTCCTTGAGGCCGATCACCCCGTCGAACGGGGCGCGGATGGTCGCATGCTCGATCCGGAAGCGGGCGAGCTCGACGTCGGCATCGGCAGTCGCCAGCGCCGCGCGGGCCTCGTCCAGCGCCTGCGTGGCCGTGGCACCACGGCGCGACAGGGATTCGGAGCGGGTGTAATTCTGCGTCGCCAGGGCCAGTGCCGCCGTGGCCCGATCCAGCTCGGCCTGCAAGGTCCGTGTCTCGAGCCGGACCAGCGGCGTGCCGGCCGTCACCGCTTGCCCCTGCTCAAACAGCACCTCGATCAGCCGGCCGGAGATCTCCGGCTGCATCACCACCGAATCGCTGGCCTTCAGCGTGCCGGTGGCGCGGATCAGCGTGGCCGCCGACCCGCTCCGGGCGAGCGCGGTCTCGACCGGCACGGGCCGGCTGGGCGGGCCCGCCACCTCGCGCGCGTCGGACCTGGGCTCGGCGAACAGCAGCCAGCCGGCCGTGGCGCCCGCCGCGGCCAGCAGGGCCATCCCCAGCGCGACGGTGATCGGCCCCCTCATGCGACCCACGGACGGTCAGCGCGCAACGTTCCGGCAGCGAGGGCCGAGCCCGGGATTCGCGTTGGCATGGACAGCGGCTCGAACCTCTCCGGCGATTCACTATTCGTCCATGTGGGAGGTGGGTGCAGTGCGGCAATCAACAAGATGCCGGCTGCTCACGCACCGGTGAACCGGTACTCCCGGGCGCAGGCCGCGGTCGTTGCGCTCGGCCGGCGATGCTGCCACCTTTCCGGGCACATCCCAGGCACAACAGGCCATTTCATGTCGGACAAACCCGAGACGCCGGACTTCCAGAGCTGGCTGCGCGACCATCACGTCACCGAGGTCGAGTGCATCATCGCGGACATCAACGGCATCGCCCGGGGCAAGATCCTGCCGGGCGAGAAGTTCCTGCGCTCGATCGACGACGATTCGCTGCGCCTGCCCGAGAGCATCTTCATCCAGACGGTGACCGGCGAATATCCCGAGGAGGACGTGATCGACCCGGTCGACCGGGACATCCGGCTGCGGCCGGACCCGAACTCGATCCGGCTGGTACCCTGGTATCCCGAGCCTACGGCGCAGGTCATCGCCGACTGCTTCTACCATGACGGCTCGCCGGTCGAGATCTCCTGCCGCCACGTGCTGCGCCGGGTGCTCGGCATGTACGAGAGCAAGGGCTGGGAGCCGGTGGTGGCGCCGGAGCTCGAGTTCTTCCTGACCAAGATCAACGAGGACCCGGACTATCCGCTGGTGCCGCCGGTCGGTCGCTCGCGGCGGCAGGAGACGGCGCGGCAGTCGTTCGGCATCGACGCCGTGAACGAGTTCGACCCGATCTTCGAGGATGTCTACGACTGGTGCGAGGCGCAGGAGATCGACGTCGACACGCTGACCCACGAGGCCGGGGCGGCGCAGATGGAGATCAACTTCAACCACGGCAACGCGCTGGAGCTCGCCGACCAGGCCTTCCTGTTCAAGCGCACGCTGCGCCAGGCGGCCCTCAAGCACGGCATCTACGCCACCTTCATGGCCAAGCCGATGGCGGGCGAGCCGGGCAGCTCGATGCACGTCCACCAGAGCGTGGTCGAGCGCGGCACCAAGCGCAACCTGTTCTCGACCGCCGACGGCGAGCCCAGCCAGGAGTTCTTCTGGTTCATCGGCGGCCAGCAGAAATATCTGGGGGCGGCCATGCCACTGCTGGCGCCCAACATCAACTCTTACCGGCGGTTGCGCCGCTGGTCGACCGCGCCGATCAACGTGCATTGGGGGATCGAGAACCGGACAGTGGGCCTGCGCGTGCCAATCTCCTCGCCCGAGGCGCGCCGGGTCGAGAACCGCATCGCCGGTGCGGACGCCAACCCCTACCTCGCCATGGCGGCGTCGCTCGCCTGCGGCTGGCTGGGCATCATCGGCGAGATCGAGCCTTCCGACCCGATCAAGGGCACGGCCTACCGCCTGGCGCAGAGCCTGCCGCAGCAGATGCCCGAGGCGCTGCGCAAGCTGCAGCAGAGCGGGCCGCTCAAGGAGGTGCTGGGCGAGCACTTCGTCGAGGTGCTGCTGGCGGTGAAGCAGACCGAGCACGACGCCTACCAGCGCGTCATCAGCTCCTGGGAGCGCGAGCACCTGCTGCTCAACGTGTAAGGAGGCGGCGCCCCGCCCAAGGGCGGAGTGCGGTCAGACACGGCAGCCGTCGAGGAAGATTCGGGCGCAGATCCTGGCCCGGCTCGCGATCTCCTCCGCGCCCGGCGCCTCGCGCTGGCGCAGCATGGCGACGCGCTGCGGCTCGAGGATCATCATCCCCCGCAGGATGCCCGAGGCGACGTGGAGGTCGTCGAGCCGCAGCCTGCCCTGCTCGGCCTGATGCTGGAGCCAGCCCTCGAGCATCCCGTTCACCGGCACGATGGCCGACTGATAGAAGGTCTTCGCGATCTCGGGAAAACGTTCGCTCTCGCTGATCACCAGCCGGTTGATGGCAATGACCTCGGCGCTCAGCGTCAGGGAGCCGAAGGCGAACAGGATGCGCTCGAGGCCGGCCGTGAGGTCCTGGCCGCGGACGATCTCGTCGTCGGTCTCCAGCATGAAGCGCCGGATGCGATCCTCAACGACGCTGCTGAACAGGTCGGCCTTGGTCGGCACCAGGCGGTAGAGCGTCTTGGTGGAGACACCCGCGCGCTGCGCCACGGCGCACATGTTGGTCGCCGCGTACCCGTTGGCCTGGAACTCCAGCGCCGCAGCCTCCACGATCAGATGGCGGGTATCGTCGTCGGAACGGACCTGCGGCCTGCCGCGTGGGCGCCTCCCGGCCAGTAGTTTTTCGACCATCAGCATTTTCCAAATTCCCGTTGACAAGCAGCTTGTACCGCCTATTTTGGAAATCAACAAGTTTCTTAAATTGCCGCGCTGGGTGGCGGCGGCCACGGGTGAAGTGGAAGCGTAGGATGTCGAACCGTTCGGTTGCCCTCTCCACGCAGCGTCGGGTCCTGGCCTTCGAGGCGGCACCGGTAACGTCACGCGCTCCCCAGGTGGAGGCGCCTGCGCCGGCGACTCCGGCGGCCGCACCCCCCGACCGCAAGCGCACGGTCCGCCGGTTGCTGATGGTCGGTGCCGGCCTGGCGATCCTCGCCGCCGGAGGCTATTACGGCCACGACTACTGGACGGTGGGCCGTTTCGACGTCTCGACCGACGACGCCTATGTCCAGGCCGACAGCACCACGGTCGCGCCGAAGGTGTCGGGCTATATCGACAGCGTGCTGGTGGCCGACAACGAGAGGGTGACCGCCGGCCAGGTGCTGGCGCGCATCGACGCGCGCGATTTCGTCGTGGCCCTGCAGCAGGCCAAGGCCGACGTCGACGCGGCACGCGCCGCGATTGCCGGCAAGCAGGCGCAGCTCGATGCCCAGCAATCGGTGATCGACTCGGCGAGGGCGACGATTGGCGTCGACCAGGCCGACGCCGCCTTCGCCAACCAGGACAACCAGCGCTATGCGACCCTGGCCGCCTCCGGCTATGGCAGCCAGCAGAACGCGCAGCAGGCGGCGTCTCGGATCGCCGCGGCACGCGCCGCCGTCGCCCGGGACGAGGCCACGCTCGCCACCGCCCTCAAGCAGGTCGACCTGCTGCAGGCGGCGCTGGCCCAGGCGCAGGCGATCCTGGCCCATGACGAGGCCGTGCAGCACCAGGCCGAGCTGAACCTCTCCTACGCCACCATCGTCGCACCGGTGGACGGCGTGGTCGGCAACCGGACGCTGCGCGTCGGGCAATACGTGCAGGCTGGCACGCAGCTGATGTCGGTGGTGCCGCTCGCCGGCGCCTACATCGTGGCGAACTACAAGGAAACCCAGCTCACCGACGTGCGTCCGGGCCAGAAGGTCGAGATCGACGTCGACATGTTCCCGGACGCGGTCGTGGATGGTCGCGTCGACAGCATCGCTCCGGCCAGCGGCCAGGAATTCGCGCTGCTGCCGCCGGACAATGCCACCGGCAACTTCACCAAGGTGGTGCAGCGCATCCCGGTGAAGATCGTCCTCGATCGTGCCAACCCGCTGGCCGGCGAACTCCGGCCGGGCATGTCGGTCTACCCGACCATCGACACCAAGCCGGCCGTCGCGAGCGCCTCGGCCCACTGAGGAACCCGCAAGGCACGAGGCCGGGACACAGGACCATGGCGAGCACAACAGCGACAGCGGGTAGCGTGCCGACTGGCACCGGCGCCACCGAGAGGGCCAGCCTCACCACCTGGATCGCCATCCTCGCCGGCATGGTCGGCGCCTTCATGGCCATCCTCAACATTCAGATCACCAACGCCTCGCTGCTCGACATCGAGGGCGGCATCGGCACCGGCGTCGACAACGGGGCCTGGATCTCGACCTCGTACCTGATCGGCGAGATCGTGGTCATCCCGCTCACCAGCTATTTGAGCCGGGTCTTCTCCTTTCGCGCCTACATGATCGGCAGCACGTTCTTCTTCGCCGTCTTCTCGATGGCGTGCGCCTTCGCGCACAATCTGGGCGAGATGATCGCGATGCGCGGCCTGCAGGGCTTCGCCGGCGGCGTGCTGATCCCGATGGCGTTCACCATGGTCGTCACCCGGCTGCCGAAGGCGCAGCAGCCGACCGGCCTTGCCATGTTCGCGCTGGCGGTGACCTTCGCCCCGGCGATCGGCCCCACCATCGGCGGCTACCTCACCGAGAACTACGGCTGGCAGACCATCTTCTTCATCAACACCGCGCCGGCTGCGCTGATGATCGTGGCGCTCTGGTTCACGCTCGAGCGCACGCCGATGCAGTTCGCCCTGCTGAAGGAAGGCGACTGGTTCGGCATCCTCACCATGGCGGTGGGTCTCTCGGCGCTGCAGACGCTCTTGGAGGAAGGCAACAAGGACGACTGGTTCCAGTCCACCTTCATCGTCAAGCTGGCGGTGGTGGCGGCGGTGTTCCTCGCCGCCTTCGTCTGGATCGAGCTCACCGTCAAGCAGCCACTGGTTGACCTGCGGCTGCTGCGCGACCGCAATTTCGGCATCGGCACGCTCGCCAACGTGCTGGTCGGCTTCGCGCTGTTCGGCTCGGTCTACATCCTGCCGCAATATCTGGGGCAGGTGCAGGGCTACAATGCCGAGCAGATCGGTCAGGTGCTCGCCTGGACCGGCCTGCCGCAGCTCCTGCTGATCCCGCTCGTACCGTTGATGATGCGGCACTTCGACGTCCGCCACATCGCCTTTGTCGGCGTCAGCCTGTTTGCCCTGAGCTGCTTCATGAACACGCACATGTCGCTCGACTACTCGGGCGACCAGTTCTTCCTGCCGAACATCGTGCGCGCGGTCGGACAGGCCATGGTGATCACGCCGCTGACGGCGATCGCCATGCTGGGCATCGCACCCAAGGATGCGGCCAACGCGTCGGGCCTGTTCAACATGCTGCGCAATCTCGGCGGCGCGGTCGGCACGGCGGCGCTCGGCACCATCATCACCAAGCGCGAGCAGTTCCATTCCAACGTCATCGGGCAGGCGGTGACGGCCTGGCGCGAGGAGGTGCGGCAGCGCCTCGCGCAGATGACCGACTATTTCATGGCGCACGGCATGTCCGACCAAGCCGCGGCCCACCAGCAGGCGATCATCGCGCTCGGCAAGACGGTCAAGCGCCAGGCGCTGGTGCTGGGCTTCAGCGACACCTTCGCGGTGATCGGCGTGATGCTGGCCATCGCGGCCGTGCTGCTGCTGCTCGCGAGGAAGGGCAAGCCCAGCGGCGGCGCCGCGGCGCACTGAGGAATTTCGCGGCCGGTCAGCTTGCCGCCACCGCGCTCACCTCTCTCGGCGACCTGCCATAGTGCGCTTTGAACGCCCGGCTGAAATGGGCCATGTCGTTGAAGCCCCAGCGGAAGGCGATCTCGGTGATGGTGCCGCGGCGCCCGGCCCGCGACAGCTCGCGGTGGCAGTGCGCGAGCCGCTGCTGCCGTATCCAGCGCCCGACCGAGAGGCCCTGCTCGGCGAACACCGCGTGCAGGTAGCGCAACGAGACGCCGTGCGCGGCCGCCACCCTGGCGGGTGTCAGGTCGCTGTCGCCGAGATTGAGCTCGATGTGGCGGCAGAAGCTGCGGAAGCTCTCCTGGTGGCCGGCTGAGACCCTGGCCGGCGGCCGCCGCGCCATGAGCGTCGCCGCCAACAGGCTGAGGACGGGATCGAGGATCGTGTCGGCCCCGTCCTCGTCCAGCGTCGCGAAGTCCCGGGCCAGCCGCCGCAGCGCCTCGGCCGCGATGCCGCCCGCCCCTCCCGAGCCAGGCACGACCAGCCCCGCATACCGCTCCGCGTCGCCGAGCAGCGCCTTCATGCGCGGCTTCGGGATCAGGAGGGTCAGCTTGTGGAGCGGCTCGAGGACGCGGAACTCCATCTCGCGGTCGCTGTCCCACATCGCGAAGTCGCCGACCTCGAGGACGGCCTCGCTGTCGCCCTGGCGGATCACCTCGCGGCCGCGCAGCTCGAACAGGATGCCGAAATAGGCCTCGTCGCCGCGGCCCACCTGCTGCCGCCGGCGCCAGCCGGCGCAGGGGTCGCAGTGGCAGTCGACGACGCGGACGCCGCCCACGGTCCGCTGACGGATGCGGGCCCCGAACGTCGGCTGCGATGCCGGCTCCAGCTCCCACTCCAGATGGCTCTCGTTCAGCGCGTGCCGCCACGCCTCGAAACGTGCTGGCGGCCGGTGCGCGCTGGTCGTCCAAACGTTCGCCGGCATCGGTCGTCCTCCCTGGCCCCGACGGCCGCCTCTGCGGGCGGGCTCGTGCACGGAAAGTCAAATCATGGCGCACCGCAAGACAAGATCAATCGGTGACAGACAATTGATAATCGGCGGTGAAAGAGGTCGCAACGGGCACGCGACTTTCATCAAGAAACACTACGGCACTGCAATGTCGGGAGGCAATCGACCATGGGTCAACGCTTGGCGGGAAAGACGGCGGTAGTCACCGGTGGCAGCTCGGGCTTCGGGCGGGCCATAGCCGTGGCCTTCGCCGATGAGGGGGCAAAGGTCGTCGTCGGCGATCTGCAGGCCGAGCCCAATCGGGACGGCTTCGAGGCGGCACTCGACCGCACCACGGTCCAGGAGATCGAGCAGGCGGGTGGGGACGCGGCCTTCGTGCGCTGCGACGTGACCAAGCAGGCCGACGTCGCCAATCTCGTGCAGGAGGCGGTCCGGCAGTTCGGCCGACTCGACATCATCGTCAACAATGCCGGCATCTACCGCGGCGGCAAGCTGGCGCACGAGTTCGCCGAGGAGGATCTCGACGCCTGCTGGACGGTCAACGTCAAGGGCACTTGGTTCGGCTGCCAGGAGGCGATCAAGCAGTTCCTCAAGCAGGGCGACGGCGGCAACATCGTCAACCTGGTCTCGACCGCCGGCCTGCAGGGGCACCCGAACCAGTCGGTCTACAACATCTCCAAAGGTGGCCAGGCCAACCTCACCCGCTGCATGGCGATCGAGTACGGCCATCACGGCATCCGCGTGAACGGCATCTGCCCGACCTACGCGAAGACGGCGCTCACGCGCGCCCTGTTCGACGACAAGAACTTCGACGAGTTCTTCACCCAAAGCATCCCGCTCAAGCGCTGGGGGGAGGCCGCCGACATCGCCAACCTCGCCGTGTTCCTGGCGTCGGACGAATCCAGCTACATCCACGGCGATCTCGTCCGCGTCGACGGCGGCGAGACGCTCTGCCGCTACTCCGTGTGACGCTCCAGAACAGAAGGCAGACGACCATGCGCAAGGATATCGAGTTCAAGACCGAGGACGGCGTCACGCTGCGCGGCTGGCACTACGTGCCGGACGGAGCGCGCGGCAAGGTGCCGACCATCGTCATGGCGCACGGCTTCTCGGCCGTGAAGGAGATGTATCTCGACCGGTTCGCCGAGGCCTTCGCCGCCGCGGGCCTGGCTGCAGTCGTGTTCGACAACCGCAATTTCGGCGCCAGCGACGGCCTGCCTCGCCAGGAGATCGACCCCTGGCAGCAGGTCCGCGACTACCGCGACGCCATCACCTTCGCCGAGAAGCTGGACGCGACCGACGCCGACCGGATCGGTATCTGGGGGTCGAGCTACAGTGGCGGCCACGTGCTGGTGGTGGGGGCGATCGACCGCCGCGTGAAATGCGTCGTGGCCCAGGTGCCGCTGGCCAGCGGCCACGACAACGCCCGCCGGCTGATCCGCGCCGACTACCTGGCCGGCGTGCAGGGCATGTTCGATCAGGATCGGCGCGCGCGCATGCGGGGCGAGCCGCCGGCGATGATCCCGGTGGTCGCGGAAGACCCCGCGGCCCCCTCGGCGCTGCCGACCCCGGACAGCTGGACCTGGTTCACCGAGACCGGCCGCACCCGCGCGCCGTCGTGGAAGAACGAGGTCACGCTGCGCTCGGTCGAGATGTTCACCGAGTACGAGCCCGGCAGCTACGCCGCCTTCGTCAGCCCGACGCCGCTGCTGATGGTGGTGGCCCTGGGCGACGTGCTGACCGTGGCCGACCTGGCGCTCGCCGCCTTCGAGCGGGCGCTCGAGCCCAAGCGGCTGGTGACGCTCTCGGGCGGCCATTTCGATGCCTACGTCAAGGACTTCGAGGGCGCCTCGGCACCGGCGGTGGCGTGGTTCACCCAGCATCTGGCGGCGAAGTAGCCGCGATCTCCGCAACGCCAACAGAAGGTAGACAGGGATGGCAGGAAAACTCGCCGGCCGTGCGGCGGTCGTCACCGGCTCGAGCTCGGGCAACGGGCGGGCCATCGCGCTGGCCCTCGCGGCCGAGGGCGCGTCCGTCCTCTGCTCGGACATCCGGGAGGCGGCCAGGGAGGGCGGCTACGAGCGCGACATCGACATGCCGACCCACGGGGCGATCCGCCACGCGGGCGGCCGGGCCGAGTTCCTGACTGCGGATGCCGGCAAGGCCGCCGACATCGAGGCGCTGGTGGCGCACGCGGCCCGGAGCTTCGGCAGGCTCGACATCATGGTCAACAATGCCGGCATCTTCACGGGCCTGCACACGATCCTCGACGAGACCGAGGAGCAGTACGACGCCACCATGGCGATCAACGCCAAGGGCGTCTGGCTGGGCTGCAAGTACGCCATCGCGCAGATGATGCGCCAGGAGCCGGGGCCGGAAGGCTCGCGCGGCCGGATCGTCAACATCGCCTCGATCGGCGGCTTGGTCGGGCTGGCGCAGGAGCCTTCCTACTGCGCCTCGAAGGGGGCGGTGGTGAACCTCACCCGCCAGCTCGCCATCGACTTCGCCCCGAGCCGGATCGCCGTCAACGCGATCTGCCCGGGCTTCCTCGCCACGGCTATGGTGCGGCCGTTCCTCGAGGACAAGAACCTCCGGGCCGGCCTCGAGGCGCTGACGCCGTGGCCGCGGGTCGGCACGGCCGAGGACGTCGCCAAGTGCGCGCTGTTCCTGGCCTCCGACGATTCAGAGTGGTGCACAGGCTCGCTGCTGACCGTGGACGGGGCCTTCACGGCCCGGTGACAGGTGCCCGATCCTCGAATCCTAGGGACATGAACCGAGCGGCAGCATCCTCGCGAGGGGATGCTGCCGACTGGTATTGCCGAACCCGTCACAGCCAGGGCAAATGGCGTCATTTGGCTGGAGGACGTCTCCCCTAACAGCAGAACCCTGCGGCATGACGGATCACCTCGACGAGCGTCTGCAGCGCAAGCTCGTCAAGCGGCGCGGGAGATTGCATGTGTTCGACCGCCTCGTACCGCAGCAGACGGCCGTACGGCCGTCTGCTGCGGTACGAGGCGG
>JAPJRA010000722.1 GCA_030824835.1 Geminicoccaceae bacterium
AGGCCCCGTGGCTGCGGGCGCGCTCACGGATGCGGGCGGCCACCTCGTCCACGCCCTTGGCCAGGCAGACCGGCGCCTTGCCGCTTCCCCGCTTCCATTCCAGCGCCACGGCGTAATGCGTCGGGTTCACGATCACCACGTCGGCGCGCTCCACATCTGCCAGCATCGAGCCGAGCGCGAGGTCCACCGCCTTCTGTCGCCGCGCCGCCTTGAGATGCGGGTCGCCCTCGCTCTCCTTGTGCTCGTCCTCCATCTCCTTCCGGGTCATCCGGTTGCGCTGGCGGAAGTCGCGATGCTTCCAGACCAGATCGACGGCGGCAAAGACAATTGCCACCGCCAGGGCCAACATGAGCACCTGCCGGATCAGAACCGGCAGCGCGGCGATCCACGCCGCGGCGGTCATCGCCGCCGCGTCGGCGATGAGCGATCCCAGCGTGACGAACAGCATCACCCCGCCTGCCGAGACGGCCGCGAGCTTGCCCAGCGAGATCGCAAAGCCGACCAGCCCCGAGCGGCCGAATGTCTGACCCGCATTGTGCAGTGGGTTGATCCGCTTGAGGTCGGGCGCCAGCCGCGACGGCGTGAACAGAAGTGCGCGCTGGAGCACCAGCCCCAGCACCACCAGCACCGCCGGCAGCAGGGCCGCGCCGAAAACGGCCCCCATCGACAGCAGCGCCGCCCCCCGGACGGCCGCCGCGGAGGTCTCGGGTGTCGCCGTGGCGGCGATCAACTGCGTCGCGCTGGCCATCCACGACGGCAGCAGCGCCGGGACGCCAACCGCGAATACGCCGAAAAAGCCAAGCCAGACGAGCGCCGTCGTGGCCTCGGTCGAGCGCGGCACGTCCCCCTTCTCACGGGCGCGACGCAGCTTCTGCTCGCTCGGCTCATACTGCTTGTCGTCCTTGTCCGGAGCTTCGCTCATCACGGCACCGGCAGCTGGATCGACAGCACGTCGCGGGCCCAGATCGCGAGGATGCCGGGGACCAGCAGCGCCATCGCCGCGAGCGCCAGCAGCACCGCGCCGGGTGCGGCCACGAAAACCACCGGCATCGCCGGCATCACCCGCGCGACGACGCCCGAGAGCATCTGGAACAGCAGCCCGCCAAGGATGAACGGAGACGCCAGAAGCATCGCCAGCACGAAGCCGTGGGTCACGAGGCCCAGAAAGCCGGGCCAGAGCGACCCGATCTCGGGCGGCGTACCGGGGGGGAGCAGCGCGAAGCTGTCGGCCAGCAGTTGGCAGATCAGCACCGGCAACCCCATCGACATTAGCACCGCAAGGCCCGCGAGATGCATCAGGTGTCCCATCGGGTGCGGCGGCATGTCCTCGGACACCCCCAGCATCGCCGACAGCGAGGCGCTTTGCGCAAGCGAGGTCGAGGCGATGTCGAGCGCCATCGCGACCACCCGGACCATCAGCCCCAGGGCCAGCCCGGTGACGATCTCGGCTGCCATGAGGGCCGCAAGCTCGGTTGGGGAGGCCGCCACCGGCGCCGGAACCGCGGCGAACAGCGGCGTGATGGCCATGGCGAGTGCCGCCCGCACCCTGACCGGCAGCAGTCTCTCTCCGGTGCCGGGCATGGCCAGCAGAAAGGCCTGCACCCGCCCGTAGATGAGCAGGATCGGCAGGGCCCAGGCGGGCAGGTCGATGCCGTTCATGTCTCGACCGTGCCGACCAGTCTCACCCGCGCCTGCGGGTCCACCTCGTCGAACCCCAGCACCGGCCAGCCGAGGCCCGCCGCGGCCACCATCGCCCGCACCATCCGTCGCCTGTGGTCGGGCACGACCAGCGCCGGCTGACCGTCGGGCGTGAGCCCGCCGGCCGTCAGGCGCAGCTTTTCGGTCATCCGCTGCATGAGCGGCGCCGTCAGCAGCCCGGCCCCGCGGCCGGTTTCGGCCTCGGCGCGCAGGAACTCGGCCTCCCACGCCGGCTGAAGCTGGATCACGTCGAGCCGCCCGTCGGGATCGCAGAGCGCCTCGGTGATCTGCCCGCGCAGGCGGCGGCGGACGAACTCGGCGGCGACCTCGGGGTCGGGGCTGCGGGATTCGTGAATGGCCTCGACGATCAGACCGAGGTTGCGGATCGAGACGCGGTCCTCGAGCAGGATCCGCAGCACCGCCAGCAACTGCTCGGGCGCGACCTTGTCGGGCACGAGATTGTCGAACACGCGCTGGTAGGACTGGGCGCGGCCTTCGTCGCTGAGGCCGCGCAGCTCCTGCATCAGCCGCTGCAGCGAGCCGAGCGTCAGCAGCGCGGGCAGCTGCGACTTCACCGTCTCCATCAGATGGGTCGAGAGCACTTCCATCGGGGTCACGACGCTCGCCCCCGCGATCGAAGCCTCGTCCTGGTGCGCGGGCGTGATCCAGCGGGCCGGGCTGTCATAGACCGGCTCGCGCGTCGGCTCTCCGGGGATGTCGGCGAGGATGTCCTCGCCGCCGAGCGCGAGCACGAGATTGGCGTTGAGGCGCCCGCGCGCCCGGATGACCCCGTGGACGCGGATGACGTAGTCGCCGCCCGGCAGCCCGACCGCGTCGGTGATCCGGACCTCGGGCAGGATCACGCCGTAGCTGCGGGCGATGTGGATGCGCAGGTTGTTGATGCGCCCGCCGAGGCCCCGGGTCGGATCGAGCGCCGCGGCGATCAGGTCGGCCCCGATCTCGACGCAGATCTCGTCGGTGTCGATGACATCCCCGATCCGCGGCCGGGTATCGGCGGGCAGGGCAGGGGC
>JAPJRA010000723.1 GCA_030824835.1 Geminicoccaceae bacterium
GGCCGACTCCCTCGTGCTCGACCCGCACAAATGGCTGTTCCAGCCCTACGACGTGGGCTGCGTGCTGGTGCGCCGGGCGGGCGCGCTCGACCGGGCGTTCTCGATGAACCCCGAATATCTCAAGGACGTCATGGGCACGACCGGCGAGGTCGATTTCCGCAACCGCAGCCTGGAGCTTTCCCGCCGCTCGCGGGCGCTCAAGCTGTGGCTGACCTTCCGCGTCTATGGTGCTGAGCGGCTGCGGACGGCGGTGGCGCGCGGCATCGAGCTCGCCGAGCGCGCCGAGGCCCTGCTGCGGGCCGCTCCCGAGACCTGGGAGATCGTGACCCCGGCCCAGCTCGGCATCGTCACCTTCGCGCTGCGCGGCGGCGACGCGGCGCTGCACGCGGCCCGGGCCAAGGCGCTGGCCGACAGCGGCTATGCCGCGGTCACCTCGACGACGTTGCAGAACCGCAGCGTCCTGCGCCTGTGCACGATCAACCCTACCACGACCGAGGCCGATCTCGCGGAGACCATCCGCCAGCTGGCTTACTCGGGCGCCTTATAGTCGAGGATCGTCATCGAGATCTCGCCGTCCGGCTTGTAGACGCGGTATTTGCCGTCCGCGGTCTTGTCGAGCGTGAAGCAGCGCTCGGCACCGTGGCGCATCCGAAACCACTGCGTGCAATAGCCGTTTTCCCAGAGCCGCCAGTAGCCGCGGTCGTTGAGCCCGCCGGTGATGGTGACCGTGCCATCGGCGTTGAAGTGCTCGACCGCAGGGCGACCGTTCGGTAGCTCCACGTTCCACACCTTGCCGACCAGCTCGCGCTGCACCTCGTCCGGCCCGACCGGGACCGCTTCCTGTCCCCAGGCCGACACACTGATCATCGAGCCCATCACCAGCGCCCACGCCATGACAGCAGATCGCATCTAGCCTCTCCCCTCGGCACCATTGCACCGGACCATGGCAGTGATCGCCGTCCGGCTGCAAGCCTCGGCCGGCCGTGCGGCCCGAGGCATGATTGCGGTCCGCTCAATCGACGAGCGACCGCCTCATGAACGTCGTGCCGGCGATGGGGGTTTCGTAATAGGGCGCGATGACCTCAAATCCCGACCTCCGGTAGAGAGTGATCGCCTCCACCATCTCTGGCAAGGTATCCAGCAATATGTCGCGATAGCCAATCCTGGCCGCTGTCTCGAGGATGGCGTCGATCAGCCTCTTGCCGAGACCACGGCCGCGCCCCGCGGGCGGAACGTAAAGCCGCTTGATCTCGCAGCAACCGTCGGGGGGCAGTGGCCTCAGTCCGACGCAACCGGACGGCCTTCCCTGCAGGTCACGCGCGAGCAGAAGCTCGCCCGCCGGTGGCGCATACTTGCCCGGCATAGCGGCCAGCTCCGCCGCGAAATCCTGGTAGGCAAGGTCGATCGCGAGCGACGCTGCATAGGCCTCGAACAGCCGCACCGTCGCTTCGAGATCGGCGGCTGATCTGACAGGTGTGATCTCAAACGCAGCGTCGGGCACGTCACTCGCCAGTATAAGTATGCGCAGCACCATTATAGTCGCAAATCGTCCCCGTGCGCTCGTTGAGATAGCTCGGGCCGATCGGCGACTTACCGTGGCCGCCCGGCAGATCCAGGACATAGGTCGGCTGGCACAGGCCCGAATAGTGGCCGCGCAGCGCGCGCATCAGCGCCTGGCCCTCGGCGATGCCGGTGCGGAAACGGGCGGTGCCAGGGGCCAGGTCGGCATGGTGCAGGTAGTAGGGCTTGACCCGGCACTCCACCAGCGCCCGCAACAGCCCGCCCAGCACGGCGGGGTCGTCGTTGACGCCGCGCAGCAGGACCGATTGGCTGAGCAGTGGCACGCCGCCGTCGACCAGACGCCCAAGCGCAGCGCGCGCCGCCGGTGCCAACTCGCGCGGGTGGTTGGCGTGCACCACGACCCAAACTGTCACATTTTCGGCGCATAGCGCCCCTATGAGCGCCGCGTTTACCCGCTCCGGGTCCACCACCGGCACGCGGGTATGGAAGCGGACGATGCGGACATGCTCGATCGCGGCCAGGGCGCTGATCAGCTCGCCGATCCGGCGCGGGCTTAGACTGAAGGGATCGCCGCCGGTGACGACCACCTCCCAGATCTCGGGCCGGCCGGCGACATAGGCCAGCGCCGCGTCCAGCTCCGCCGCCGTCAGCGTGCCGTCGCCATCGGGGCCCACCACCTCGCGGCGAAAGCAGAAGCGGCAATAGACCGGGCACACGTGCACCGGCTTCAGCAGCACGCGGTCGGGATAGCGGTGCACGATCCCGCGGACCGGGCTGTGCGCCATGTCGCCGATCGGGTCGGCGAGCTCGACCGCGGTCGTCACCAGCTCGGCGGAATCGGGCACGAACTGCCGTGCGATCGGATCGGCGGGATCGGCGGGGTCGATCAGCTCGGCCATGGCGGGCGTGATCGCCACCGCGTAGCGGGCCGCTACGTGCTCGAGCACGGTCAGCCGGTCGGGCGGCACCAGATGTGCCGCCACGAGATCGGCAACCGAGCGCAAGGAGGCAGGTTTGCTAGACACTCGTTCGTCAGTCGACGGATGGGACATGACTGCCCTAGATTGTTCGGTCCGAGCCCGTCACAAGTGCCGATTTTCCGCCCAGCCGAGAAGCCATGAGTCTCATCCAACTCTCGCACCGGGAAGCCGCCGGTCCCGAACCGATGGCGGCCCAGGCCCGGCCCGGCATGCTCGTGATGCCCGAC
>JAPJRA010000724.1 GCA_030824835.1 Geminicoccaceae bacterium
GCCACCGGCAACACCAGCACCGACGCCACCGCACTGCGACGCGGCGCAGTGCCTGTACGAAGACCGGCGAGTTCCGTCGACATTCAGGCGTTCCATTCTCAAGACTGCAAGTCACAGCTCGAAGCGCGTTTCAATCCGCCAACCCGTGATGGTCAATCACGACTTAACAGGCTGTGATCATCGTCACAGTCCGGTTTGTTCGCAACCCCGTGGGGACCAGCGTCAACCATATGCAGGTACGCTATCACGCCGACGCCACGCCGACCAACCGCCATTGTCGCGTCGCAACAAAGGCTTGCCGATCGATGGTGCAGCGCACTCATCGATGATGCAGATCAGCAACAGTCACGGAATTCAACGCACTGGCGCTGCCGGACGCCGCGGCGGCTAGGAGTAGCCCAGTGCCGCCGCAACCGCACCGGTCTCCTCGGCGATGACCGCCTCCTCCGCGGCGGTGAAGCCGGGTTGATAGAGCCCGGCTTGCTGAGGCGCATCGCCATCGAGGCCGCCTCCGTCGGGGCCAGATCCAACCCGACATGCGCGAAAGCGGCCGCCAGCGTCGCCTCGGCCTGATCGCACAGATCCTCGTAGCGAACGATCAGGCTCGCCTGCCGGACCGCCGGATCCCGCTCCTGCTGGGCCACGACGAAGCCGTAGAGCATCGCCCAGTAGCGCGCCCAGCCGCGCACTTCCTGGCCATCGCGCCAGAGTGCTGCGATCGACTGGGCAGCGGCACCGTCACCGACATTGATCACGCGGCGGTTGAGGCCGAACTCGTAATGCCCGGCGCGCTCCATATGCTTGAGGATACGCGGATCGCGACGCTCCTCGGCATCGAACAACCGGTGCTGCTTCATCAGCGAGGCGATGTGCCAGCGCGGATCGCGCACCGGCACGATGAACCTCGCGTCGGGGAACAGTTTCAGCAGGTAAGCGAAACGAGTGAGGTTGTAGTTGCCCTTGGAGAGATAGCGCTGCCCTCCGCGGACCAGGAGGATCTTCTTCAAATGATCGACATAGAAACGCTCGAAGGCCGGGTTGTTCGTGGCCGAGTCCAGCACCTGACTTACCGATTCGTCATGGGTGCTTGGAAAGAAGCGCATCCACAGCACTTCTTCCATCGCCTCCGGACTGTCCGGCGTGACCAGGATCCTGTCCTTGTGAGCCCGCTCGGCGGGCGGCGCGTCACTGCGATAGACCTGCGCGAACGCACGGTTCCAGAACAGCGGCGTGTAGATCGGCGGAAAGTCCCGGTAGCGATGGGTCGCGACACCCGAACGGCCGGCGAGCAGCTCCAGCAGGATGGTGCTCCCGGAGCGCGCGATGCCGGCGACGTAGAACGGGCGGTCGATGCGGATCGCATCGAGCTGCTCGCGATGGGCGCTGCTCTCGAGATCGCCGAGCTTCTGCCAGAAACCCGCCGTCCGGTCGATGAATCCGCCCAGCGCATCCAACCAGCGGGGCATCTCGAGGGCGGCGTCGCCCGTGCTTGATTTGGTCACGATCGCTGGATCACCGACTGGAGGCAAGGTTTGCCCATAGCGGCACCGCCCGCACCCCCGATGGGGTCAGTGCGGCTCGCCGCTACCGACAAGGTAACGGAACAGGTCGCTCAGGACGCCTTGTCACTCGCCACGGTGGCGCTCGGGGCCGGCTTGCGGACCTTGCGGATCAGCAGACGGATCGGCCAGAACAGCACGGCACCCAAGGCCAGCGCCACGGCGACGACGACGCCCCAGAGCGCGCCCAGCATCGTGATGCCGGCGCCGGGGCCGATATAGGCCTGCGCCGGTGCGGCGGCCAGCGCCGCCACCGTGATCAGGCCGAGACCGAGGCACAAGGTCAGATTGCGCATGCTCTTCACTCCGGGTGGATGTAGCCGGCCGCGAGGGTCAGGAGGTGGGGCCGGCGAGGAAAGTCAAATCTTCGGGCCGGAAGCGTTCGGCATGGGTGATAAGCCCCACATGGGGAACTCCGTCAACCACCCCTACGACATTGTAATATTCCCAAACCAGCTTGGATTGCGGGTCGCCCGTCACTTCGAGAACGCGTCCACCATGCGGCTCGATCGTCAGCACGTTGCCGTTCGGCAGCAGTTCCTGCACGCCCCGCGTCGCGCTGTAGAAGGGCTTCTCGCCGCAGCCGTCATACTGCCAGACCACGCCCTGGCTGACCGGATCGATCTCCAGGATGCGCGTACCGCCACAGGCAGGATCGCCGCCCTGATTGTCGAACACCATCAGATGGCCGTTCGGCAGGAAATCGGCGTCGTGCTGCTGTACGAACAGACCGGACATCTCCCACTTCACGAGCTTGGTCTTGGAATCGATCACCGCGACCATGTTCATGTTGCGCAACGACACCAGGAGGTCGCCCGCGGCGAACATCGGGAACCTGTCCGCCCATGCGGCGGGCAGCGGCTCGACATCGTTGAGGTGGGTCGGGTCGCTCTGGTGCACCTCCGTCGCCGAATCGTAGGTCACCGTGAACGCGCCGGGCCGCTGCGCGAAGGCCTTCAGGATCGACGTCTCGTCGAGCACCTTGCCGTCGGGCGAGACCTTCAGCACCTCGTCCTCGTAATACCAGGGCTTCAGGCCCCTGACACCGGGAACGCCATCGGGACGGTATTGGTGCGCCGGCACCCAGATTGTGCCGTCGTCCTCGACCGTGACGGCATGATGGGTGTTGCGCTCCAGCTTCCAGACGACCTTGCTGTCCTTGTCG
>JAPJRA010000026.1 GCA_030824835.1 Geminicoccaceae bacterium
GCTCGCCGGGGCCGATATACTCGCACGTGAACTTGCCGCCGGATTCCGCCTGGGCCTTCATGCAGCCGTCGCGGGCCTGGTCGAAGAACGGGTTGTTCATGTTCTTGGGCACGAGCGCGAACACGTACTCCTTCGCGTGACCCACGCCGCTCCAGGCGCCGAGCACCGCCACCGCAGCCGTACCGATCAAGAGCTTCTTCATCCTTTGAGCCTCCCTCTGGATGTTGCGTCTGGGCCGGACGTCAGCCCGAACGACCGCCACGGACCCGCTCGAGCAGGACCGCGAGAATGATGAACACGCCGACGAACGTGCCCTGCCAGTTGGCGTCGACACCGGCCATCAGCAGGCTGTTGCGGATCACCTCGATCAACGCCGCCCCGACGAAGGCACCAAAAGCACCACCTTCGCCACCCATCAGGTTCGCCCCGCCGATGACCGTCGAGGCGATGACGCGCAGCTCATAGCCCTGACCCAGCGCATTGATCGCCGAGCCTTGCCAACCGACGATCATCACCGCCGCCACGGCCGCGGTCAGCGAGCAGACGATATAGGCCTGCAGCTTGATGCGCTCGACCGGCACGCCGGTCATCTGCGCCGCCTTCTCGTTGCCACCGATCGCATAGAGATAGCGTCCCCAGCCGGTCAGGTTGAACAAGAAGGCGAAGAGCAGCGTCAGCACGGCAAGCATCCAGACCGGCGTCGCGATGCCAAGGATCTCCGAGCCGCCGATCATGTTGAAGGTGTCGCCGTATGGCCCGAATTCGTAGATCATCCGATTTTGCGAGAGCACGATCGCCAGCGAGCGGGCGACCGACAGCATGCCCAGCGTCACCACGAAAGGCGGCAGGCGCGCATAGGCGATCAGAGCGCCGTTGACGGCACCGCACGCGGCGCCCGTGGCGAGGCCGGCGAAGACCGCCAGGGCCCAGTGCTGCTCGGCCTGGAGAATCAGCCCGCAGACGACACCGACGAGACCCATCACCGAGCCCACCGAGAGGTCGATGCCGCCGGTCAGGATCACCGCCGTCATGCCCAGCGCCATGATCCCGATGAAGGCGAAATTGCGCGTGATGTTGAAGAGGTTGTCGAGGCTGGCGAACGCGTCGGGCTGCAGCCAGGACATCACCAGACAGATCGCCAGCAGCGCCACCAGCACCCAGAAGGGCTGGCTGCCGAGCAGACGCTGCAACGCCGTCCGTTCTTTCAGCCCCGTAACGTCGTCGATCTCGACACTGGACTGCAGCGGGCGGGAGCTTTGCATCGGGGTGGGCCTCATGCGGCTCGTATGGCGCCGGTGATGAGGCCGGTCACCTCTTCCGGCGAGCTGGCTTCGATTTCCTTGTCGGCCACCTTGGTGCCTCGCCGCATGACGACGACACGGTCGCAGACGGAGAACACGTCCGGCATGCGATGGCTGATCAGGATCACGGCGATATTCTGATGCTTCAGCCGACGGATCAGATCCAGGACCTCCGCCACCTGACGTACGCTTATGGCAGCAGTCGGCTCATCCATCAGCACGAGGCGGGATTCGGAGAGTCGGGTACGGGCAATGGCCACGGCCTGTCGCTGGCCGCCGGACATCTGCTTGACCAGATCGCGCGGCCTCGTCTCGGATTTCAGTTCCTTGAACAGCACCGCCGCGCGGGCATACATCGCGCCGTAGTCGATGATCTTCAGCGGTCCAATTCGTTTGTGCAGCTCACGGCCCAGAAATACGTTCTCTGCGGCGCTGAGATTGTCGCACAGGGCGAGATCCTGATAGACGATTTCGATGCCCTTGGCGCGGGCATCGGCCGGCTTGTGAAAGTGCTGGGGTTCGCCGGCTAGGTGGAGCTGGCCTTCCGACGGTGGAAAATTGCCGGCGATGATTTTGACCAAGGTCGATTTCCCGGCGCCGTTGTCCCCCATCAGGCCAACGACTTCACCGGGTTCGATCGCAAGATCGATACCCCTCAGCGCCTCGATCGCACCGAAGTGCTTGGCGACGCCTCGTAGTTCTAGCAGCGCCAATGGCCACCTCCCCGTCCAGGTCGACCTTGATCGCCCAGTTTGTGGTCCGAGCATACACACCGAACTTTACGGGTAAAGAGCGGTTGTCGGTACTTGGTCGGCCTCCATCGGATAAACACTATTGACTTGATAGAGTTTAAAGGGGATATCTTGAAGCGCCGGCCCGGTTAGGTTCCTGGGTCGGCCAGTCCAGGGAGTACGGACATGGCTGCATCGTCCATCGCGTTCGCTCAGTTCCGCTTCGTCGATGGAGCGTGTGGCAACCGGTGCCTGGATATGCCCGCCCACGCCGTGCCGCGGGGCGAGGCCTTCGCCGCGCTGGTCGAGGAGATCCGGCAAGTGGAAGGCGAAGTGGTGAGCAACCCTCCTTTGTTGTTCAAGGTCGTGGTTGCAGGCGGGCTTGTCATCACAGCGGCCGCGGGGCTCGGCGTGGCATCGTGCATTCTCGCTCTGGTGGCCTGAGCCGCCCCGACGTCAACGCTCCTTTCGGCCAAGTACCGATCCAGAGATGCTTTCGACGGCGTTCGAGCATCCAACAGAGTCATCCCGACATGCCTGAATGGAATGTAGCGACCGTACCCATTGTCATCGGCGGCACGATGCTGGGGCTGCTGGTGCGCGATGGCCAGGACTATCGATTTGTGACGACGGACCCTAAGCTCGCATTGCTCGACGGCTGCCGCTTTCGCCGGCCTGCGGCGGCACGTAGCGCCGCAGCTCGCATGGTACGCGCGGCCGGCGGCCGAGCCGGTGCACTGGATAACATCGTGCCCCACCGCGGCGGATCCGAATTCAGCCGGCGCCAGGCACCTCAGGCGGCAGGCCCGACCAGCTCGGATGTTCGCGGCAAGGTTACGGTGAGGCGTGCCTGGACGAGTTGGCCCAGGCTTCGCCGGCTCTCCGTCTTGTCCTAGGGGTTTTCTCGGCGAGGTTCCCATCCGGCTGGCCTTGGACAGCTGTCGTTGGCCGGATTCGCTGAGAGGTCGGCGGCCACGTCCGGACGTGGCCGCCGCTTTTTTGATGGGCCGCGGTAACGGCCTGCTCAGGCTCCGATGGGCAGCGGCAGGGCTTCGCTGTCCCCTGCTTGTCGCGCTTGCGCCGTCAGTCGGAACGCGAAACGGCCGATCCGATTGCAGGCTTCGGCCAGACGCTCGTCGGGTGCCGTCAGACTGAGCCGGACATGTCCGGAGGCGTCGCCGCCGAACGCATCGCCGGAGAGAACGCTCACACCTTCGGCGGCCCGCAGCCGTTGCGCGAAAGCGTCCGCCGACAGCCCGGTGCGGCGGACATCGAGCATGACGAACATCCCGCCCTCGGGCCGACTACAGGCAAGGCCCGGCAGCCCGGCGAGGCGACGGCAGACGGCATCGCGGCGATGGCGATAGCGTGTATGCATCGCCGCGACCTCGACGACGCCGCCGGTGAGTGCCAGGATCGCCGCGTCCTGAATGAATGCCGGCGATCCATAGAGCATGCACAGGGCCAGGTTCGTGGCATGCTCGATCAGGGTGGGGGGACCGATCATCCAGCCGACGCGCCAGCCGGTCATGGCATGCGACTTGGATAGGCTCGAGATGGTGATCGTCCGCTCGGCCATTCCCGGAAGCGAGGCCGGCGCCACGTGCGGGCCATCATAGACCAGGTCCGCGTAGACCTCGTCGCTGATCAGCCAGAGATCGTGTCGGCGGCAGAGTTCGGCCACGGCCTCGAGCTCCGGCCGCGTCATCACGGCGCCGGTCGGGTTATGGGGCGAATTGATCAGAATGGCGCGGACGTGCGGCCGGATAGCCGCCGCGATCGCTGCCGGATCCACGTGGAAGCCACGCGCCGCACTGAGCGGCACTCGGACGATGCCGGCCCCGGCAGCGGCAATGGTCGCCGGATAGGTGACGTACATCGGCTCGGGCACCACCACGGCATCGCCGGGCTCGAGCAGGCACTGGCAGGCGGTGAACAGGGCGGACTGCGCGCCAGCCAATACCAGGACCCGGTCCATCCCCACCGGCGCCCCCGTCGACCTTTCGTGTGCGGCGGCAATGGCAGCACGCAGCTCGGGCTGTCCGGCGATCTCGGCGTAGTGGGTCCGCCCGCGGTCGAGGCTGGCTTTGGCCGCCTCGACGATCGGCGACGGCGTCACAAAGTCAGGATCGCCGACCGAGAGCAGGATGACATCCTCGCCGCGTGCCTGGCGCCGGAGCGCGTCGCTGTGAATGTTCCAGGCGGCCGCCTCCGCGCCGCCAAGTTGATTGACCCTTGCCGCGTACCGCATCGACTTCCAATCGTCCGGCTTGGCCACGGTCGTTGCGGGGCCGAGCCCAAGTGAATCAAGACGTAGCCAGCAAAACGCGTGCCGTCGAAGGATAAACGGGCATGTCCCCGGCCCTGATGGTTGCGGCGATCTGTGCCGCCCATCGGGGCCATCGAGCAGCATCCCTCCCAGCACCACCAAGTTGCCATTCGGGTGCCGACATGGCATCCACGTCGGCGTCGCGCCCCGTCGGCGGAGTCGCTGACTGTTTGAGGTAGTTCGCGGCCCGCGGTCGGCAGGTCCTCAAGGTGTAAAATGCATGGCAGCTTCGATCACGTCCCTCTCGATACCCGACGTGAAGGTGATTGTGCCGGACCGGTTTGGCGATGATCGTGGGTTCTTCTCGGAAACCTACAGCCGACGGGTCATGGCTGACGCCGGAATTGAAGAAGAATTTGTTCAGGACAACCACTCTCTTTCGGCCGTCGTGGGGACGGTACGCGGCCTGCACTACCAACTGCCGCCGTTTGCCCAGGCCAAGTTGGTGCGCGTCATCCGTGGTGCCGTGGTCGACGTGGCGGTCGACATCCGCCGTGGTTCGCCGACGTTCGGGCAGCATGTCGCGGTGACGCTGAGCGCCGCCACCTGGAACCAGATCTACGTCCCGGCGGGCTTCGCCCACGGTTTCTGCACGTTGGAACCCGACACCGAGGTGGTCTACAAAGTGACGGCGTATTACAGCCGTGCCCACGACCGCGGCATTAGCTGGAACGATCCTCAGCTGGGAATAGCTTGGCCCGTCGAGTCCGCGACGGCGCAGCTTTCCGATAAGGACCGCAACCAGCCGCGTCTGGCGGACGTTGTAGCAGGCGATCTGTTCGATTTCGCGACCGATCGGGAATGATGATGCGAAGGCGGCCTCGATGAGGATCATGGTCACCGGCGGGGCAGGGTTCATCGGCTCGGCCCTGGTGCGGATGCTGGTGCGTGAGCACGGCCACGATGTGCTGAACATCGATATTCTGACCTACGCTGCCAGCCCCGAGGCGTTGGAGGAGGTCAGAAGCGACTCCAGGTACGCACTCTTGAGGGTCGACATCTGTGACCGGGACAGGGTGGCGGCCGCCATGGCCGAGTTCGCGCCAGAAGCGATCGTGCATCTCGCGGCCGAGAGCCATGTCGACCGGTCGATCGACGGGCCGGGCGCCTTCGTCACCACCAACGTGGTCGGCACCTACATCATGCTCGATGCGGCCCTGGCCTACTGGCGGGGTCTGCCGACAGGGCGGCGCGAGGCCTTCCGCTTCGTTCATGTGTCGACGGACGAGGTCTACGGCTCGCTCGGGCCCGAGGGTCGGTTCACGGAGAGTTCACGCTACGACCCGAACTCGCCCTATGCTGCCAGCAAGGCCGCTGCCGACCATTTCGCCCGCGCCTGGCATCGCACCTACGGCATGCCGGTGATCCTGACGAACTGCTCGAACAATTACGGCCCCTACCAGTTTCCCGAGAAGCTGATCCCGCTCACCATCATCAAGGCGATGGCCAGCGAAGCCCTGCCCGTCTACGGCACCGGCGACAATGTGCGCGACTGGATCCATGTCGAGGACCACGCCCGCGGCATCCTCGCCGCGCTGACCGGCGGTCGGGTCGGCGAGGGCTACAATTTCGGGGGCGCCAGCGAACGGCGCAACATCGAGGTCGTGCGCGCCATCTGCGCCGCCGTGGACGAGATGGATCCCAAGGGTGCCCCGCGGGAGCGTCTGATCACCTTCGTCTCCGATCGGCCCGGGCACGATGCCCGCTACGCGATCGACGACAGCAAGGCGCGGGCCGAGCTCGGCTGGGCGCCGTGTCAGAGCTTCGAGACGGGCCTCGCTGCCACGGTGTGCTGGTATGCCGAGCACGCGGCGTGGTGGGAGCCGATCCGCGCCGGTCGATATGTCGGCGATCGGCTGGGGCTGGGCCCGGCCGGCAGCATGCGCACTGGCACCGCCCATGGCGCCTAGGCTCCTGGTCACCGGCGCCCAGGGACAGCTCGGACAGGAGCTTCTCCGGCGCGGCGTAGCGCAGGGGGGGGCGGTCACCGGGCTCACCCGGGCGGAGCTGGACATCAGCGATGCGCCTGCCGTCGAGAAAGTTTTAGCCGAGGCTGGCGCCGACATCGTCGTCAATGCGGCCGCCTACACCGCCGTCGATCTGGCCGAGACGGAGCCCGAACGCGCCTTCGCGATCAACGCCGACGGGCCGCGCCATCTGGCCCGGGCCTGTGCCCGCCTCGGCCTGCCACTGGTTCACGTGTCCACGGACTACGTGTTCGATGGCGCCAGCGGCAATGGTTACCGCGAGAACGACCCCGTGGCACCGCTCAATGTTTACGGTGCCAGCAAGGAGGCGGGCGAACGTGCCGTGCGTGAGGAGCTGCCGGCGCACGTCATCCTGCGCACCTCCTGGGTCTACAGCTCGCACGGCCGCAATTTTGTCCTCACCATGCGGCAGCTGGCGGCCAAGCAGAACGAGCTGAAGGTGGTGGCCGACCAGTACGGGTCACCCACGTCGGCCGCGGATCTGGCCGATGCGATCCTGACCATCGTCGGCCGCATACGGGCCGGTGCCGATGGTTGGGGTACGTTTCACTTTGCCGGCCATGGTGTCACGAGCTGGCACGGCTTGGCGACCGCGGTGATGGAGCTGTGCTTGCCCCCAGACCAGCCGGCGCCCAGGGTGCTGCCGATCGCGACCGCAGACTTTCCCAGACCCGCGCGCCGCCCGATGAATTCGGTCCTGGACTGCACCAGGATCGGCTCGGTTCACGGGATCGTGCCGCGCCCCTGGCGCGAGGCGCTGGCGGATGTCGGCCGCGAGTTGCGAGCCGGCGGCTGATGGAAGGGTGCGTGCGATGAAAGGGATCGTTCTGGCCGGCGGATCGGGCACGCGCCTCTATCCGATGACGCTGGCGATCAGCAAGCAGCTGCTGCCCATCTACGACAAGCCGATGATCTACTACCCGATCGCGACGCTGATGCTGGCGGGCATCCGCTCCATCCTGATCATTACCACGCCGCGCGATCAGGCCCAGTTTGCGGCTCTGCTCGGCGATGGCAGCCAGTGGGGGCTGGACCTGCACTATGCGGTGCAGGATGAGCCGCGGGGGCTCGCCGACGCGTTCATCGTTGGGCGTCGTTTCATCGACGGGCAGAGCTGCGCCCTCGTGCTCGGCGACAACATCTTCTACGGTCATGGCCTCGCCGAGGAGGTCCAGCGTGCGGCGTTGCAGGAGCACGGCGCCACCGTGTTCGGGTATGCCGTCCGCGACCCCGAACGTTACGGCGTGGTCGAGTTCGATGACGCCTGGCGGCCCATAGGCATCGTCGAGAAGCCTGAACAGCCGAGGTCCAACTGGGCGATCACGGGTCTCTACTTCTACGATCGGCAGGTCAGCGATATCGCCGCTGCCGTACAGCCGTCGGCGCGCGGCGAGATCGAGATCACGGATGTCAACCGGGCCTACATGGACCAAGGCCAACTCGCGGTGGCGCGGCTCGGCCGTGGCTACGCCTGGTTGGACACCGGCACCTGTGATTCGCTGCTGGAGGCCGCGGAGTTCGTGCGCGTCCTCGAGCATCGGCAGGGTCAGAAGATCGCCTGTCCGGAGGAGGTGGCTTACCGGATGGGCTTCATCGATCGTGCGCAACTGTTGCTCCATGCCGAGCAGCTGCACAAGAGTGGCTACGGCGAGTATCTACGCCGGGTCGCTGATGAACGGGTGCTTGCGCGGGCGTGACCTGTCAAACCTCGAGGATGGGCCAACTTGGACCGGGTGCAGATTCTAACGTCGATGTTCGATCCCAGCGGGTTCGGGCTGGAGATCGGGCCCAGCTATAATCCGCTGGTCCCGAAGGCGAGCGGGGCGCCGATCGAGACGATCGACCATGCCGATCAAGCTGGGCTGATCAAGAAATACAGCAACGACCCGTCCGTGAACGTGTCCCGAATCGAGCCCGTCGACTACGTGTCTGACGGACGCCCGATGGTCGAGGTGATCGGCCATCGGGCCCGATATGACTATATCGTGGCGTCACACGTCATCGAGCATACACCCAACATGCTCGGCTTCCTCAACGATTGCATGGGCTTGCTGAAGCCGGACGGCCGTCTTGTTCTCGCGGTACCGGACAAGCGGTACTGCTTCGATTATTTCCGACCAACGACGTCGACGGGGGACATTCTGCAGGCCTACCGCGAGAACCGCACACGGCACACCGCGGGGGCGCTGTTCGATCATTTCGCCTACGTGACGCGCCGGGGCGGCAAGATCACCTGGGCGCCTCAGGACAGAAGTTCATTCGAGTTCTGTCACTCTCTTGAGGATGCCAAGAGATTCCTCCTGAATTACGATCCGGCTGGCGCCTATGTCGACTGTCATGCTTGGCAGTTCACGCCTTCAAGTTTCCGACTTATTTTGCACGATCTGGCCACCTTAGGCATGTTGGGCCTGCGTGAGCAGAAGTTTCATGAGACGCTTGGATTTGAGTTCTTTATTTCTCTGACGCCCGGCGAGGCACATGCCAGACTGGATCGTCTCACGCTCGCGGAAGCGGCTCAGCTCGAAGTCGCACCAGGTCCCGAGCCATTGCCAATCCACACTGAACCCGAACCGCCGCAGGCACATGAGGTTGCGCAGCAACCTGGCGCAGTTGTTATGGAGCCGCGTAAAAAGAAGTCGTTGAGAAAGTCGATCAAGAGGCTACGCAAATCGATTTGGGTTCGGTAGCAGATTGGTAAGTTATACGATACTGCTAAGTTAATTTATGCTCGCTATCTTTGTAATTTGCTCATGATTTTGTTTACAGCAGGAGCAAGGCTGAGAATATCCCTGTCGAATACGTCGTTGCGATCATAGGTCGAGAAGATTTCGACGGATCGTTGGGTATCATGGTAACCACGCTTCATTTTTTCCGCCCATTGCTGGGACGATTTGACGAAATAGTGATTGATCTGAGCCAAATCATATTCCGGCATGCCGCTCGACAGGCCAGGTAACTCCCAGTGCAGCGGCTTGCCAAGCGGTGAGACGAAACCACCTTTGACTTCAAAATAATGGGCATTGACGCAATATTTCGTCCGCCTTGGCTGAACAAGGCACTTGACGTGACGGTTGGGAGCAAAGGATACGTCACTTCGTTGCAGAAAGTTCTCGATCACCAGCCCGCTCGGCCGTTGCTGACGACCCGAAGAGCCGAAGATGGCCCAATTGACGGCAATCGCCGGGCAATTGGCGAGGTCGGCCACAAATTCACGGACGGAGGCGTGCTGCTTCAACAGCAAGAACTCGTCGGCGTCGATGAAGCACAACCAGTCATAATCTCGACGAAGCATCTTCAGGGCCAAGTTGTAGGCATTCACCTGATAATGCGCCGACGTGTCATTCCATGCGATTCGTCGAACGTCGTACATGCCTGCGTATTTATCGACGACGCGTGAAGTACCATCGTTCGACATGTTGTCGAACAGCAAGATCGTATCGAAACCAATGGCCAGGTGGTACGCGATCCACTCGCTGATGTCATCCTGTTCATCTTTTACGATGACACAGGCCGCAGTATTCAACCGTCGAAATATTCGAGGCCATAGTCTGGCCTGCTTTAACTTAAACATATGATGGACCAAATTTTATACATGTAGTCGCAATATACTCTGCCTGAAACGAGACATTGGAGATGAGTCTAACATGGTTTCCTGCCTTTGAACAGGCCCATGGGCACAGCCGTTCGGCAGTCGGCAGGTCGACCGCGCTCCTCGCCCACCCCGTCAACGTGGGTGGACGCCGGATCTGCGTGGGAAAACGCGCCGCCGCCTCGCTTGGCTACGCCGCGCGATCGTCGTTGCGCGCCGTGGGCTGCAGCGCAGGGTCGATGACGGTCCATGGCTTCACGCGGCGAGGCGGGAAGGCGAGCTCGAAATTGCCGGAACCGAAGTGGAAGCTGGAATGATAGTACGGATCGACGAACAGCACGTGCTTCCATCGGCTCTGCATGTAGTTCACCTCGCCGCGGAACCGAGCGGCCTTCTCCGGGGTGTCGTCGGCACCCCGCGAGACCGATTCGTGATGATAGAGTTCCGCATACGCCGCATACACGTTCCGGTAACCCTGCTCCCTGACGCGGATGCAGAAATCGACGTCGTTGAAGGCGACCTTGAGATTCACCGCATCCAGTCCGCCAACCTCCAGATAGACGTCGCGCCTGACTGCAAGGCAGGCACCCGTGACCGCCGAAACGGTTCGCACGGCGCTGAGCAGGCCAAAATAGCCGGGGTTGGCGCGGTCGGCGCGGTGCCCGTAATGGAAGGCGCATCCCCCGACGCCGAGGACCACGCCGGCGTGCTGTACGGTGCCATCCGGGTAGAGGAGCTTGGCACCGACGGCTCCCACCCCAGGCCGCAGGGCATGCGACACCATTTCCTTGAGCCAGCCGGGCTCGATCACCTCGATGTCGTTGTTGAGCAGCAGGAGCACCTCGCCTTTCGCGTGCTCGGCCGCATGGTTGTTCATGGCCGAGTAGTTGAATGCGCCCGGAAATGGGATTACCCGCACGCGCTCGTCGGCGCTGATGCGGCGCAGGTACTCGAGCGTCGCGGGATCGGAACTCTCGTTGTCGACAATGAGGACTTCGAGCCGGTCGTAGTCCGTGCGGTTGAGGAGACCGTCGACGCACACTGCCAGCAGATCGACCCGGTCGCGCGTCGGGATGATCACGCTGACCAACGGCAGCACCGAGGGCAGCGCGTAGGTCACCCGGTTGTTGCTGGGCACGGCCACGGACGCACCGACCTCGGCCTCGATCCCTTGTGCCTGCAGATGCTCGCGGATCGCCCGCCGAGCGGCCTGCACGCATTTCTCCAGCGATTGGTTCGAGAACGACGTGTCGGCGTTGATTCGCCAGTGGTAGAGCACTGCTGGAATGTGCGCGATACGGTCGCTCGATGATGCGCGGATGAATCGCAGTGCGAGATCGTAATCCTGGCTGCCGTCGAATCCCGGCCGAAAACCGCCGATCTGCTGCAGGATGGATCGACGGTAGGCACCGAGATGGCTGATGAGGTTGTGGGTCAAGAACAAATCTGGGTCCCAGTCCGTCTTGAAGTAGCCCATCTGTCGACGGCCCTCGCCGTCGACTCGGTCCTCGTCGCTGTAGATCAGGTCGACGTCCGGGCGTGCGTTGATCACGACCGCGAGTTCATACAGCGCGTGCGGCGGGATCAAGTCATCGTGGTCCATAAGGGCCACGAATTCGCCCTCGGCCATGTCGAGCGCGCTATTGCTCGCTTCCGCAATGTGCCCGTTGCGTTCGCGGTAGACGATCTTGATACGGCGATCATGCCAGTAGCTGGCCAGCACCTCCCGTACATGCTTCATTGTCGACGCATCGTCGGCGATGCAAAGCTCCCAATTGGGGTAGAGCTGCGCCCGCACCGACTCAATCGCCTCTCGGAGCTGTTCCTCGCTGGGATTGTATACCGGCATCACGACGGAAATCAGCGGCCGCCGCGGGAAGCTGGCGATATGTGCCGCGATCTGGACGCGGTCGCGATCCGTCAGCGTGTCGTAGGCGGCTACCCAGTCCTGGTAGGTGCGCGAGGGTGAGACTGCGCCCGCTGCTTTGCCCTGATGGCCAGTCAGTCGACGTTTGACAAACTTACGGGCACCGCGAAGCAGCGTTGCGACGGCGGAGCGCTGCCGCTTCTCCGCTTTCAGCTTCGGCTGCTTCTTGGGACGAGATGCTGGCGAGGAAGGATCCGGCATGGGTGGCCGTGCGCTGTTCACGTCCAGCGGTACCTCCGTCACCCGTGTGTCCCGCCAAACGATCCGCATGCCACGTGCCGCCAGGAGTGCGCCGTACATTCGCTCCACGGCGTGCTCCAGCTGGCCGTCGATTGTGCCGTGAGCGGCGGCGTTCTCGTAGGGGAGAAAGGGCAGGTTGTGCAGCGCTCGCTGCAATTCACTCAGAAGAGCTGGCCGGACCATGAACATCGCACCAGCGACGTAGGGAGGATAGTCGTCGCTTGGTGCCAGACCGAGCCGGTTAGCCAACAGGTTCACCAGTGCCGCATTGTTGCCGGCGAAGGTGCTGCAGCACGACGCGGAAGCGATCATGCCGATGGCCGGATCCTCAACCATCAGCTCAATGTTGAGGCGGGCGATCGTGGCTGAGCCGACCAGGGGATCGATCAGTGTCCGCCGCCACCGGCTGCCATCCCCGTCAGGCAGGTTGATGCTGCGCTTCCCATGCAGCACGAGTGCCACATCGTAATTTTGTACATCGATCGAGGCCAGCAGGCTGAAAACCCCGCCGGCGTCGCGCCCACGGTTGGGCGAGACCCGAATCTGTGCGGCAGGGAACTCGGCGCGCACCCGCGCGATAGCCTCGTCCGTGACGGTGGTCTCGACGAAATTCACAAAGACGTCGTGCGGAATGTCGCCCAGCTTGCGGATATCCGCCGCCAGCTCGTCCCAGACTTCCGTATAGAATAGATGGACGAGGCAGCAGACACGTGGCTCGGCAGTATCCGGCCGATCACGTCGACTGGGCTCGCGAAACGGCTCGGGTTCGGCAAAAGAGGCAAAGGGCTGCACGGAAAGCGGCAGCAGGCTCGGCAAGCCGGCGGTGGGGCGGTCGCCGACCGCATGCTCTGCGATCGCCATAGGACGGGCCTGACGTCGCTTGAACAACGCTCGCCAAAGGTCGTCGACGCTCCGCAATGGCTTGGTGATCTTCCACGACATTGAGCGCGTAAGCTTCCTGCGCTTGCGCTGATGCCTCGCAAGCTCGCGGGTGACGGCGTCACGTTGCTGAAGTACCGTGGCCAGCTCCACGGTGCGCTCGCCAACCACGAGCTGAAGTCTCATTTGCTCAGTTTTTGCCGTTTCAAGCGCGGCATTCGTCCCTGCCAGCGCGGCATTCGCCCCTGCCAGCGCAGCATTCGCCTCTGCTAGCGCGACGCTTGTGGTGTTCAGATGTGACGTGAGCTGATCACGCTCATGGACCATCTGGCGGCGATCGAACTCGGCCTGTATGCCTGCGCCCAGCCGCGCGAAGATCTGGCGTGTGTGGTCGCAAGCCGGGTCGACCGAATCAGCTGCCAGAAGCCGCCGTATGGGCTCACTCTGCTGGGCGCCGACGGCCAATACGCCGAGGCCGTGGTGGTGGAGGAAGCTGAAGCTCGGATAGTCGCGCCGTATCTCCCCCCAGAAGCGCCACACACCAAAATCGCCGTGCCGTTCCTCGGTGTCGTGGAACAGGACGATCGCGCGGTCGGAGAGTTTCGGCCGCCAGTTCTCAAAATCGTGGCGAACGGCCTCGTAGGTGTGGCAGCCGTCGATGTGGAGCAGGTCGATCGAGCCATCGGCAAACTGGGGCAGGGCATCGTCGAACGTCGATCGGATCAGCCGCGAGAACCCTCCATAGCGGGGCTCGAGGTAGGACTTGAGTTCGGCGTACACGCCCTCGTCATAGAGGCCGGCATGAATGTCGCCCTCCCAGGTGTCCACCGCATAGGCGCTGGTTTCGGTGTCGAGCCCGTCGATCGCTTGGCAGAAGGCCGAGTACGAAGTGCCGCTGTGTGTGCCGAGCTCGACCAGGACCTTCGGCCGCTGGATCGCCACGATCCAGAACGCGAACGGTATATGCCCGAGCCATGGCGGCAAGGCGATGCGCTCGGGCTCCCAGAACATGGAGGCCGGGAGGGCGAGAAAGGACTCCGTTGACATCGCCATCGGCGACACGTCGGCGTCAGCCGAAAGACTGAGATCGGCCTTGGGCGCCGTGGCGGCGTTGGACATGGGTACGTTCCGGGCGTTAACGAGCACTGGGCGGAATACTGGCCGAAGGCACAGGACTTCACGAGTGCGAGATAGCGGTCAGGTGCGTGGCCGGCAACCTTGCTGGGCCGATCACTGCTGTCGCGGGCTCATGACCGTGCCCGCGTGACGACGGTGGTGGCGCAGGGCAGCACGTCGGCAGAGGTGGTGGCGATCATTGTTCGCCAAGCACCTCGCCGAACCTCGATCACAAGCTGGTCGGATCCGTCCCGCCCCGTGAGCCGCACGTGGGTGCATGTGCCACCCTCCGGAGCCCTCGCCAGCGCCAGCATGGCGGCGGCCCGGCGCGACGCCCATGGATCGCGCCGGTGGTGGATTACAAGCTGACGCCGGTAGGACGGCCAGCGCCGGTAGATCAGGCGCAGGTTGCTCTCGACGATCGCCCGCTTGGCGGCCGACCCGAAGGAGCCTCCGTCAGCGTGGTAGACGAATAGATCGGGTACCAGCACGTTCCGCCAGCCTGCCGCCCCCGCGCGCAGGCACCAGTCGGTCTCCTCGCCGTAGCCGCGTCCGAAGGTGGCGGCATCGAACGGTCCCAGCGCGCGCCAAGCCCGGATATTGACGCCCATGCAGAAGCCGACTCCGGCCGGCGCCAGCAGGCTGGCGTCCGGGGTTGCCCTCAGCTGTCGGAAAGCTGCATCGATCTCCGCCACGTCCATGTCTTCCGGCAATGGATTCACCTCGTCCGGGACGGGGAAGCTGAAGGCCGACGCCGAGTTGGAGAATGGCGTGGTCGAGGCCACGTTCTCGTCGCCAAGGATGGAGCGCATCAGTCGCTCGAGCCAGCCTGGCGGCACCTCCGTGTCGCTGTTCAGCAGGACCGCGTGGCCCCTTGCCATGGCCATCGCTCGATTGACCGTGGCGACAAACCCCTGATTGACCTCCTCGCTGATGAGAACGACGTTTGGCCGTGTCGCCGCATCGCGCAGTAGGGCGAGGCTCGCCGGCTCGCGGCTGGCATCGTCCATGAGCAGGAACCGGTGCTTCGGATCGGTGCGGTCGAACAGCGTGGCGAAGAGGCGAGCCAAGTGCTGCGCCCCGTTATGCACCGGCACGACAATGTCGACGGGCTCTGCCAGCGGCTGCGGCTTTTCGGGGGTCTGCACAAACTGCGCCTGCACCTCTTTCAGCTGGGGCAATGCCGGCGGCGGCAGCCGCCAGCGGACGTAGGCCTCGTCGAGCACCCCGCGAGCTTTGACGAGATCGCCACGGACGGCGA
>JAPJRA010000725.1:0-392 GCA_030824835.1 Geminicoccaceae bacterium
CCTACAAGGCCGTGCTGCGGGTGCCGCACGGCTGCGAAGGCAGCCCGACCACGGCCGTCAGGGTTAAGATCCCGGAAGGGGTCATCGCGGTGAAGCCGATGCCGAAGCCTGGCTGGGAGCTCGCCACGACCACCGCCGAATACGGCAAGACCTACGACTATTACGGCACACCCTTGACCGAGGGCGTCAGCGAAGTCGCCTGGACCGGCGGCAATCTCCCCGACGCCTGGTACGACGAGTTCGTGTTCCGCGTCGCGCTGACCGACTTTCCGGTCGGCTCCAGCGTCTATTTTCCCATCGTGCAGGAATGCACCGACGGCAAGGTCGAGCGCTGGATCGACATTCCGGCCGCAGGCCAGAGCGAAGACGACCTGGAGACACCCGCCCCGGGC
>JAPJRA010000725.1:402-2721 GCA_030824835.1 Geminicoccaceae bacterium
CCGGGCCTGAGCATCGTGGCGAAGGTCAAGGCCGGCGACGACTAGGCCGCCGCCAGCAACGGTGATGACCGTGCTGCCGCGGACCGGGTTCGGCCGGAACGGAAGACACTGGTCCGTCGGCTTCGCGTCGTGCCGATGTCTGACGATGCTGCTCGTCGGCCTGGTCCTGGCCATGAGCCTTTCGACCACGGCTCGTGCCCATGCCGTGCTGGTGGAAGCATCGCCCGCCGACGGCATGCGTCTGGCCGCCTCCCCGACGGAGATCGTCCTACGGTTCAACGAGCCGGTCGTGCCGGTGGCGGTGCGGCTGCTCGATGGACAGGGGACCGAGCTTGCCGACGTCACCGTCCAGCCTTCCGGCGAGACCATCACCATGCGGCCGGTACGGGAGCTGCCACAGGATGTGTATTTTCTGAGCTATCGCGTAGCTTCTCTCGATGCGCACCCTGTCGCCGGCACCCTGCATTTCGGCATCGGCGTCGACCCCGGCTCCCCCAACGACCAGTCCAGCTCGACAGCGCCGCAGGGCTGGCTCACGGCCTTGGGCCGGTGGCTGGCCTATGTCACGGCACTCAGCGCCACCGGTGCGACCATGTTCGAGCTGCTGATTCGGCCGCCACCGTCGCTGGCGACACGGACCAGGCGGCTGACGGTGCGGCTCGCCGCGTGGGGGCTCGCGGCTCTTGCACTGCGGCTGGGTACGGCGGGCCTCGAACTCGGTGGCTTGCCGGTCTCGATCCTCGCCTCGCCGACACCATGGACCATCGCCGCCGGAACGACGTTGGGCCCGGCGATCGGGCTGGCAGCGCTCGGGCTTGCTGTGCTTGCCGCTGGCGGGCGGGTGCCAGCGGTAGGGCGTCTCCTCGCCGTCGCCGCGATCGTCGGATCGTTCGCGCTGACCGGGCATGCGGCTTCGGCCGCGCCGCGCTGGCTCACCGCCCCGGCCGTGGGCCTGCACCTGCTCTGCACCGCTTTCTGGCTGGGCTCGCTGCTGCCGCTGCTGTGGAGCGTGAACCTCGAGCGTCCAAGGGCGGCGATGGTCGTCCGCCACTTCTCCAGCTTGGCGCTGCCAGCGGTGGTGCTGCTCGCAGGCGCCGGCACCACCCTCGCCTGGGTGCAGCTCGGTGGCAGCGTGGAAGCGTTGACGACCACGGCCTATGGCTGGCGGCTGATCGGCAAGCTCGCTCTCGTGGCGGCCCTGCTGGCGGTAGCCACCTTCAATCGGCTCTGGCTAACGCCGGCGCTGGCCCAAGGCGCGTGGAGCGCCGCCCGCGGGCTGCGCTGGACCCTGCGTGCCGACATCGCCCTTGGTCTGGCCATCCTGGCGGTGACGGCAACTTTCCCCATGAGCCCGCCGCCGCGCGCCCTTGCCGCGCTCGATACGGGCGCCCTAACCATCGTGGTCGCCGCCCCTGCCGGTCAGGCGACGCTGACCCTTCTTCCCGGCCGCACCGGCACCAACCGCCTCGAGGCCTGGATTACCGACCGCGACGGCAGGCCCGTTCAGGCGCGCGAGGCCACCCTGTCCTGGAGCCTGCCGGCAGCGGGTATCGAGAGGTCGCGGGTGGCGATGGAACTGCCGGGACCGGGTGTGGCCACCGCCGCTGGTCTGGTCATGCCCCTAGGCGGTCGATGGAAGCTGCAGCTCGACCTGCTGATCGACGACTTTACCAAACTGACCTTCGTGGGCGGCATCGATGTGCGTTGATACCCGCTCACCATACCGGAGAACGACAATGAGAATGCTCGTCACGATGCTCGGCACCGCGTTGCTGCTCGCTGGCCCCGCCCTCGCCCAGGATGGCAAGGCCGGCCCAATCCTGATCGAGCATCCGTGGGCCCGGGCTGCCGCCACCGCCAACAGCGCGGCTTATCTCACGCTGGAGAACACCGGGACCGAAGCGGACCGCCTGATTGGGATAGCTACGGCCGCGGCACGCTCGTCCGAGCTGCACAGCACCAGCGTCGACGCGCAGGGCGTGGCGTCGATGCGGCCAGTGCAGGTCATCGAGCTGCCGCCCGGCGGCCAGGCCCAACTGGCACCGGGCGGCCTGCACATCATGCTGATGGGCCTGACGCAGCCGCTCGAGGTCGGCCAGCATTTCCCGCTGAGCCTGACGTTCGAGAAGGCGGGCGTGGTGACGGTCGAGGTGGCGGTCGAGGGCCGCCCGACTGCAGGGCATACGCATCAAAAGCCGATGCAGATGGGCAACTGAGCCGGGCGGCGTCAGACCCGCCTAGTCGGACGGCCCGAGCATCTGCTCTGGCCGGACCGCCTCGACGAACTCCTCTTCCGTCAGCAGCCCCAGTGCCAGGACC
>JAPJRA010000726.1 GCA_030824835.1 Geminicoccaceae bacterium
CGCCCAATGTCGGTGGGCTGGGCTTGATCGAGAGCCTGGACCAGATGGTCGGGACGGCCTGGACGGAAGCCGGCCTCGACCTCGTGCTCTTGGGCGAATGCCTGGGCTGGCTCGGCTGCTCGATCTACTGGCACCACCTGATGCAGCGCGACGACGGCGCCCCGCCGCCGGTCGACCTCGGCGCCGAGCGGCGCACCGGCACGTTCCTGCTGGCACAGATCGCCCAGGGTCACATCCACGCCTGCCACGACCTCTCCGACGGCGGGCTGGCGGTGGCCGCGGCCGAGATGTGCCTGGCCAGCGGCAGCGGCGCGGCACTGGCCGCCCCGGACAATGTCGGCAGCGTCACCGGCTGGTGGTTCGGCGAGGATCAGGGCCGCTACCTGCTGGCGGTCCCGAGCGCGTCGACCGCGACGCTGCTGGACGCCGCGGCCGCCGCCGGGGTCATCGCCCGCATCGTCGGGAGGACCGGCGGCGATGCGTTGATCATGGGTGACGAGGCCCCCATATCCATGGCAGAGCTGCGTGCACCGCATCAAGAATGGCTGCCATCGCTCATGGCGGCCGAGATCTGAGCAGGACCATCTGAAACATGCCGATGAGCATTGGCGACATCGAGCGCCTGATCAAGCTGAGCCTGCCCGATGCCGAGGTGCGCATCGACGACCTGGCCGGCGACGGCGATCATTACCGGGCGCACATCGTGTCCGAGAGCTTCCGCGGCAAGTCGCGGCTGCAGCAGCACCAGCTCGTCTATCAGGCACTGGGGACGCGGATGGGCGGCGAGCTGCACGCCCTGGCCCTGAGCACGTCCGCCCCGAAGTGAGCCCTCGCGAAAGGACCCCACGGCAATGAGCGCGATCAACGACAAGATCCAGCAGCAGATCGGCGGCGACGACGTCGTCCTCTACATGAAGGGCACCCCGGTGTTCCCGATGTGCGGCTTCTCCGCCCAGGTGGTGCAGGTGCTGTCGCATGTCGGCGTGCCGTTCCAGTCCTACAACATCCTCGAGGATGCCGACCTCCGGCAGGGCCTGAAAGAGTTCTCGAACTGGCCGACCTTCCCGCAGCTCTATGTCAAGGGCGAGCTGGTCGGCGGCTGCGACATCATCCGCGAGATGTACGAGACCGGCGAGCTGACCCAGTATCTCAACGAGAAGGGCGTGGCGCTGCAGAGCGCCGCCTGAGGTTCGTGGCGGCGGCTACTCGGCCGTCGCGCATCCCGCCGGACCGGCGCAGTCCCCGGCAAGGACCGCCGAGATGGGAAATCCGTCGAGCGAGCCGTCGAGACGCAGTGGCACGTAGCGGCCGTCGGCGCTGACGGCGACGTCCAGCTCGCGCCGCTTTGCGCCCGGCTCGTTCTCGAGCTTGCCCGTGTCCTCGTCCAGCGCGGCTACCTGCAGGTAGGTAAGCGTCACGCTGTGCGCGGGAGTAGACGCGCCGTCGTCGGCGAGCTGGGTCAGTCCCAGATAGCGCACCGTCGTGTCGTATCGCTTGCGCCCGTCAAAGATCTTCAGGGCCAGCTCCGCCCCGACCGGAGCCTGCTCCAGCCAGACCCGCACCTGCAGCATCGCAGCCAGCGGATCCACCGTGCCCTCGGCCAGCCCCTGCGGCACGGCGGTGAGACGCACCTGACCGCGCTTGGCGAGCTGGTAGCTGTCGATGGCGCCTTTGCCGTCATAACCGACGTCGATCTCGCGCACGCGATCGTCCTTGGAGTAGACACCCTCGAAGGTCACCGGGCTGAGCCTGCCGTGCCCCGGTGTCATGAGGCTGTGCATCTGGGTGTCCGATGCCTCGACGAAGCCGAGGAGCGCATCGCTCTGCAGCTGAAACCGGGCGCTGAGCCCGTTCGGCGCGGAATCGAGCTTCAGCAGCGCACGGCCGACATCGAGACCCATCGACTGGACGCGGTAGCGCGCGTCGACCGCCGCGGTGCCAGCCGCATGCGCGTGCGCTCCGCCGGCGACTGCAAGACAGGCGGTCATCAGAACCGCTAGACTGCGGCGCGTGCACACGTTCCTTGGCGTCGTCATCCGGCAATCCCGACTAGCTGCGTCGCGCCTCCGCCCGACCGGCGGCGGGGCGCACTCTAACATCGCCATGCTGGCGCTACTCGCCGCTTTTGTCACGGGCTGCGGCGGTGGCGACGCGAACGGGGACCCGGCGGCGCTGACCATGGCGCGGGTGACACGGCCGGGCGAGGTCCTGTTCAATCCCCAGGCACGCCAGCGCGCGCTCGCCACCATGCCGGCGCCATTGCGCGACGCCTGGTGCCTGGCGGCCAACGAGGCGGGCGCCATGCCGGCGCCGGTGACGAGGTTGCGCGACCGCCCGAGTGGCCCGGACACGGCGAGCGAGCCGTTCGCCCGGGCGGTCATGACGGCGACGGCCGCCGGCTTTGCCGGCGACGCCGACGCGCGCCACCGGCTCGTCGACCTGCTCGACCAGTGGGCCCAGGCCGGCGCGCTGACCGAGATCGAGCGGCCGACCGCCAACGCCTACTACGCTTTGGATCGCACGCTCCTGCCCACGCTGGTGGCCTTCGCGCTGCTCCGCGACACGCCCGAGCTCACCACCATGCCCCGCCTGCGGATCCAGGCCTGGCTGCAGCTCCTGGACCGGCTGCGCGGCCCGGACCGCCCCTCCACGGGCAGCGGCCAGGTCTCCGGTCGCAACAACCATCACTATCTACGCGGCAGCGTCGACATCGCCTGGGG
>JAPJRA010000727.1 GCA_030824835.1 Geminicoccaceae bacterium
CACGCACGAGGGCGGCAAGAATGGCGTTACGCGCACCGTGATCGAGGTGCCCATGTTGCAGGGCGCTGAGCAATGCCGTGGCATCGGCGTAGGGCTGCAGGACCGCCTCGGCCGTGCGCATCGCACGGTAGTCGCGCTGGAACTGCAGGGAGGTGATGGATCGGACGAGACCCTCGCGGATCCCGGACCAGGAGGTTGGCACTGGACTTCAGCCTTCCGGCCGGGCGTCCAGCGCCTCTCTCGGGCCTCAGGGCGTCATGCGCCTCTGATGATCGGGGGAGTGGGTGGGCGGCGACTTAGCGCGCTGTCGCGGTCGCCTGGTTCAGCGTGCCGCAGCGGCGGCAGGTGGCCGTGACGGGATAGCTCACGAGATACTCGTGCCCGCGCGCAAAGCTCAGATGCATCGCGCCGTCACGGCGCACGCCCAGCAGCTTGCCACAGCAGTTGCAGCGCCAGTCGGCGCTCGCCCGGGCAGTCGGGGCATTGCCGGTGCGCGCCGGGCGCGTCATGGGACGGGGAGAGACGTGGGTCGGCATTTGGAAATGCTCCTCTGTGATCAGGAGCCTTTCCAATATTCAGCGCAATGTCGGACCGTCGTCCGTGAAGATTCGGATCAGCGTCCGAGTTTAGTGCGTGGTGGGCAGATGATCGGTCTTCAGGCGCCAGTAGTTGCGCCTGTGGTTCTCGAAATAAACGCCCGCGACCGTCTTGCGCGAGCCCGAAGGCCATGCATCGGGTGGGCTCTGGACGCCAGTACCAGCTACCAGTTCTCCGGTTCGGATCTCCAAAGATCCGGACTTGTGCGCGCCTACCAGGCGCTTGACGATAAGCATCTGCTTGGTTCCTGAGACAGGCAGCGGTACCTTGCCGGGAATGTACAGCATGGCGGACAGCGCCCCGACTGGCTCCAGCGCCACCTCGCTCCCGCCCAGAGCCAACCAGCGACCCGCCTTAAACCAATCGAGCATCGCCGATTTTGCGTCCTCGTCGATAATGCCGTCGTGCAGCACGTCAGCGAGCGGCATCACCACATTGGGCCCAAGATGCGTGAAGGGTGTCTGTGCCGCCGTGAGAACGATCCCCACGCCGCCGTCCTGGCGGCTTCGCAACGCAACATCCAGCCGCTGCAGGGTCGCGGGCTGTCCAAGACGGCGGGCGAAGTAGATGGGGATCTCGGTGCCATCTGCCCGCCACCGGCCGAGATAGGCCAGATCGGCATCCAGCTGCTGGACGGATGCGCGTCCGATCAGGGGCTTCAGAACCGCCAACAGCGTTTCTTCGAGCCAGTCGCGCTTGATGATGTACTTGCGGACATCCTCGAGGGGGAGCCCACCGAGATCTTCCCCGAAACTGCCCGTTGCGGTCACCTCGCCCGGCCGGTCTCCGGGTCCGACGCTCACATCGCCGAAATCGTCCTTGTCGTCGACGACGATGATGTTCTGGCGCCGCTGCAATGCGAGGATCCCGGCATCGTGCAGCCGCTTCGGATCCAACCCGATCCGGCGCAGGTGCCCGCCGCTGATCTCGTCCTCCGGCAGATCGTGAAGCTCGAGCAGCGCGGGCAGTAACTGCGCGATTTCCTCACTTTCGAGCACCCGAAGCTTGTTCATGATGCCCCAGAACTGCAGCAGGCGATAACCGAGGTCGCGCTCCTCCGGATCATGCTTGCTCTGCACGTTCGAGCGCCGATCGCCGAAGGAGATCTCCAGGGTCCGTTCCTTCCGGTCGCCGGGTCGCGTGTAGTGCACGGCCACGACGAGCCGACTGAACCCTTCGGCTCGCTTCAGGAGCGTGGCTCCTCCGAGGTATTGCCGGGCAACCTTCTCGATATCGTCATCAATGGTCACCCGCAGGGACAGCCGCCGGGACCAGTCGCCCAAGCGCATCTCGACCTCGATCAGCTGCCCCCGCGAGATCTCGACGTCATCCCAGGCCGGCAGCGGCAACGTCAGCGTCTCGTGGAACCGGGTCAGGTCATAGTAGCGCCAGCTCAACGGCTTGTTCGACAGGTCGGCCTTGAGCACCACCTCGGCAAAGCTGTCCGCGGCCTTCTTGCGCACCTGCGGGCTTGGGCCACAGATCTCGATGGTGCCGAGGGCCGGGGTCCAAATCAGGGTCGCTTCGTTGGGCGGGCGGTAATAGATGGTCCCACGCATGCCATTGTCCTTGTGACTCAACACGCTGGACAGAGGGCCCCCGTGGCGCACGATCACCATGACCGAGGCCGGATGGTTGCGGGTTTTCGGCAGGTCGAGGGTTCGGATGCTCACCCGTGACGGCAGCTCCAGTTTGGCTGTGAGCAGCGAGGCGAGGGCATCGGCATCAATGGCCTCTGAGTCCGTAGCGGCGCCCGGATCGTCGGCCTTCACCTCGAAGGAGTCGTACAGCTTGCCGTGGTCGCGATATTGGCGAGCAGCCAGGAACGCTTCTGCATCTTCGAAGTCCGCTGGATGCCGCAGAAAGATCCAGCCGCTGCGGCAGAGAGCGTCCGGCTGGCTGATGAACGCTTCGTGTTCCTCGTGGGACAACCGCTTTCCGGCAACATGCTCAAGCGAGGTAGGGCCCTTGCCGAGAGACAGCCGCCTGATCCGCCCGCAGCGATCCTCGAGGGGACGCAGCACCTCCACGGCCTTTGCGTTCAGCTGATCGAGCAGGTTTGCGCGAAGATCATCGCCTTCATCGCCGTCGCTGCATTCGGGCCATTCGAATTCCAC
>JAPJRA010000728.1 GCA_030824835.1 Geminicoccaceae bacterium
TGCTAGCACGGACACACCGAAATAAGGACTCTTATGTTAGAGACAAACCACTAGCCGGCGGTGAAGGTGGTGACGATGACTTCGTCAAATGAAAGGGCGAAGGCGAGCATGCCGCCGGCGAGTTGACCTCTACCAAAACTTGTACTGCCGCTAAGCTGCCCGGCGGTCGTAGGCAAGCCTCAGAAGCTCTTTGATCACGCCTGCCTTTGTGGACACATCAGAATTGGTCAGCTGTAGCCGGTAAGCGCGCCATCGTTTGTCGTATTCCAGCGTCTCGATGCCAGACTGATCGACTTTCGCGGTTAGGTCGTCGTTCTCAGGCAGACGCAACTCAAGAATCATATGCCCTTTGCGTGGCCGAAAGACGACAAAGTTATACGCCTGCCCGTCACGTGCTAGGCCAATATAGAATTTGTTGTATTTCAGCGAAAGAGTCGGGTCGAAGTCTTTTATAATCGTGAGTAAATCGTCGGCGAGCGCCACAGTTGCCTTGGATGCCTTCCGCTCCCAGTAGGCACGGTCCGTCAGGGCGGCCTCCGCATCTTCATCCTCGTCGATCAACCCACGTGACAGTTCATCCATCACCTTGGTGAAAACCAAAGTAATGGCGTCTCCGATTCGGAGAGCCTGCATCTGGATGGCGATGAAATGCGCCAGCCCGTTGAATAGCGAGATGACGTTCAAGAAGCGGCTGGTCACGTGCTCGGCGATCAGTACTGCACAATGATCATATTGCGGGTAGCGCTTCCGCTCAATATCCCAGTATTCGATCGTCCGGATGATATGCGCTTCGTCAGTCGCGCCGAGCTGTAGTTCGATCTCGTAACGACGCTTAGTCTCTGGGTCTTGCAGGAGCAGATCGAGGCGGCCAGCTCGTGGTTGAAGCCGCTCCTGGTCGCGCAGTACAAGGTCACCGAGCCCAAGCAGCGACGGGTCGTCGGCGATCAGCTTTTGTAACCACTTCTCAGTGAACTGCGGGTGCGCCTTCAGCCAGAGTCGTTCCGGCCTGATGAATGACATCGGCATTCCATACACTATGGGTGATGACGTTCACTCTACCTCCCCCCGCCCGCCACCGTCTCCGTCCCCCTGGTCACCCGGTACGCCACCAGGATCGGCACCAGCGTCACCGCGATCACGAACACCGCCACCACGTTGGTCACCGGCCGCTGCCGTGGCCGGACCAGCTCGCCCAGCATCCAGATCGGCAGGGTGGTCTGCTGGCCGGCGGTGAAGGTGGTGACGATGACCTCGTCGAAGGACAGCGCGAAGGCGAGCATGCCGCCGGCGAGGAGTGCCGTCGCGATGTTGGGCAGGATGATGTGGCGGAAGGTCTGGAAGCCGTCGGCACCCAGGTCCATCGAGGCCTCGATCAGGTTGGGCGAGGTGCGGCGGAAGCGGGCGATGACGTTGTTGTAGACGACGACGATGCAGAAGGTGGCGTGGCCGACAACGATGGTCCAGAGGCTGAACTTGATGTCGAGCATCCCGAAGGTCGAGCGCAGGGCGATGCCGGTGATGATGCCGGGCAGGGCGATCGGCAGGATCAGCAGCAGGTTGACGGCGTCGCGGCCGAAGAAGCGCGAGCGCCACAGGGCCGCCGCCGCCAGCGTGCCCTGTACCATGGCCATGGCGGTGGCCAGCAGTGCGACCTGGGTCGACAGCCAGAGGGCGCGCCAGATGTCCTGCCGCTCCCAGGCGACGGCGAACCAGCGCAGAGTCAGGCCGGGCGGCGGGAACTGGTAGCTCTTGTCCTCGGTGGTGAACGCGTAGAGCAGGATGAAGGCCATCGGCAGGTGCAGGAACAGAAGGCCCGCCGCCGCCGCGAGCCGCAGGCCCGGCCCGGCCTCAGAGCGCATCGAACGCCCCCAGCCGCTTGGCCACGGTCAGGTAGGCCGCCATGATCACGATGGGCACGATCGAGAACGCCGCCGCCAGGGGGATGTTGCCGGCGGTGCCCTGGTGCAGGTAGACGGCCTGGCCGATGAACAGGCTCGACGTGCCGACGATGTAGGGGATGATGTAGTCGCCCAGCGTCAGCGAGAAGGTGAAGATCGAGCCGGCGACGATGCCGGGGAAGGCCAGCGGCAGGATCACGGTCAGGAACGTCTGCCGCGGCCGGGCGCCGAGATCGGCCGCGGCCTCGATCAGCGCTGCCGGCACGCGCTCGAGGGCCGCCTGCACGGGCAGGATCATGAACGGCAGCCAGATGTAGGTGAACACCAGGAACATGCCGAGATAGGAGACCGACAGCGACGGCCCGCCCACCACCGGCAGCGCCAGGATGGCGTCGAGCAGCCAGCCGAGGCCGGTCGCCTGTGCCAGCCAGCTGATGACACCTTCCCTGGCCAGGATCAGCTTCCAGGCATAGACTCTGACCAGATAGCTCGACCATAGCGGCAGCATGACCGCGAGGTAGAACAGCGCCTTGGTGCGCGGGCCGGCATAGCGGGCCGCCATGTAGGCGATCGGGAAGGCGATCACGGCGCAGGCCAGGGTGACCGACGTGGCCATCAGCACGGTGCGCAGGATGATGTCGAGATTGGCGCGCTGGGTCAGCAGCTCGACGTAGGAGGTGAGGCCCCACTCGTAGACGACCTGGCCGGTGAACTCGTCGAGACGGAAGAAGCTGTAGGCGAGCAGCGCCAGCAGCGAGCCCAGATAGACCACGCCCAGCCAGAGCAGCGGCGGCAGCAGGAGGAGGAGGGTCAGCC
>JAPJRA010000729.1 GCA_030824835.1 Geminicoccaceae bacterium
GCACCCAGGGGCTCGTCGAGCAGCAGGACCTCGGGCTCGAGCACCAAGGCCCGGGCCAGCGCCACCCGCTGCCGCTGGCCGCCGGACAGCTGCGCCGGCCGGCGCGGGCCATGCGTCGGCAGCGCCACCAGCTCCAGCATCGCCTGTGCCTTGCGGTGGCGCTCGGCTTTCGCCACCCCACGAACCATCAGCCCGTAGGCCACGTTGTCGAGGACGCTCAGATGCGGGAACAGCGCGTAGTCCTGGAAGACCGTGTTCACCGGCCGCTCATAGGGCGGCACGCCCTGCATCGGCCGCCCGTGCAGCGTGATCGTCCCGGCATCGGGCTGCTCGAAGCCGGCGATCAGGCGCAGGCAGGTGGTCTTGCCCGAGCCCGAGGGCCCGAGCATGGCGAAGAACTCGCCGTCCCCGATCTCGAAGCTCACCGCGTCGACCGCACGCACGCTGCCGAAGACGCGGCTCACCCCCTCAAACGCGATCGCCGTGCTCATGGCCGGCCGTCTCTGCTGGCCTCAGCGACCTCCGAGGATCGCGATATAGTCCGTGACCCAGCGATAGTAGGGCACGCAGCCCTCGGCCTGCGTCGCGCACTTCGCGACCGGGGTGCGCCAGAAATGGATCTTGGCGAAATCGTCGATGCCGTTGGTCGCACAGCCCTCGTCGGTCAGCAGCTCGTTGCCCTTGCAGGCGGCCGGCACCGACGGCACCGAGCCGAACCAGGCGGCGAGGTCGCCCTGCACCTTGGGCGCCAGCGAATGCTCCATCCACAGGTAGGCGCAGTTCGGGTGCTCCGCGTCGGCGTGCATCATCGTCGTGTCGGCCCAGCCGGTGGCCCCCTCGGCCGGGAGCGTGCTGGCGATCGGCGCGTCCTTGCTTTTCAAGAGGTTGACCTGGAACGGCCAGGAGCCTGACGCGACGACGCCCTCGTTGGTGAAGTCGTCGACCTGCATCATCGCGTCGTGCCAGTAGCGATGCACGATCTGGTGCTGCTGCCGGAGCAGCTCGAGTGCCGCCTGATACTGCGCCTCGGTCAGCTCGTACGGGTCCTTGATGCCCAGCTCCGGCTGGTGCGCCATCAGGTAGTTGGCGGCGTCGGCGATGTGGATCGGGCCGTCGAAGGCCTGGATGCGGCCCTTGTTCGACTTGCCGTCGGGCAGCGTCTGCTCCTCGAACACCACGCTCCACGAGGTCGGGGCCTCCTTGAAGACCTCGGTGTTGTACATCAGCACGTTGGGGCCCCACTGGTAGGGGACGCCAAAGTGCTTGCCGCCCACCGTGTGCCAGGGGGCCATCTGCAGCCGCTCGTCCACCGTCCCCCAGGACGGTATCAGGTCAGGGTTGATCTCCTGGACGGTCTTGCCGGCGATCAGCCGCAGGCTGGCGTCACCCGAGGCGGTGACGAGGTCGAACCCGCCCTCGTTCATCAGCGCCACCATCTCGTCCGAGGTGCCGGCGGTCTTCACGCTGACCTTGCAGCCGGTCGCGGCCTCGAACCCGGTGACCCAGTCATAGGCCGGGTCCGTCTCGCCACGCTCGATGTAGCCCGGCCACGCCACGATGCTGACCTCGCCCTCGCCGGGGCCGAGCTTGTCCACCATCGCCCACGCGGAGCCCGCCGCCAGGGCCATGCTCGCCGCGAGCCCTACGGTCACCACCTGCCGCCGTGCCATGTCCAAACTCCCTCGTTGTCGTGGCTGCGCCTGACGCTGCCCATCCCCGGTACGGCGAGCATGCCGCCGTACCGGTTCGGTGGCAAATGGGAAACACGCCGCCATCGGCCCGCCACGTCGGGTTGCCGACGCCGAGGCCCGGCTACGCGCGTGCACGGCCGAGCTGCGCTCCCCGGCGCGTCATACAATGTATCCTCCGCATGACATGTCGGCGAAACGGACTCATGGCACTTCAATACCAGGGAGCATCGGCCGGCAGTTCGGCAATCGAGCGACCGTCGCGGATGTTTCCTCCAACAGATCCGAGAGAGTAAACGACGATGAAGCAGCACTGGTTACTTGCTCTGGCGGTTGCCGCCGGGGCTTCGTCTGTCGCTGGCGCGCACGGCGCAAAGGCCGACGTCTTCATCACCACACATGCCGGCCAGGAATGCGTGCAGATCAACACGACGACGCCGAAAATCCGCTACGGAATGCACGGTGCGTACAACGATTCGACCAGCCAAGTGACCTGGGTCTGTCCCGCAGAGAACCATTATAGAACACGCAGAGCGGCGCGTCGAGCTTCACGGCAGCTTATTGGTGGGCGATCGTGGACGACGTCAACAGCGCGGCCGACGTGAACTGCCGGATGGAGGTCTGCAACGAAGCCGGGATCTGCGCCAGCGGGGCGTCGCGGACGACGTTCGGCACCGGCAAAAATCTGCTGATCTCGACCTCGGGCGTGTCGCCGACGGCCCTGACGCCGAGTTCGAGCACCGCGCGGCTGGTCTGCACCATGCCGGCGCGCGTCGGCACGACGGGCCGCTCCGGCATTCAGAAGTACTCGACCTATCTATTCTGAGCGGCCGTGGCTGTCCTGCCATCGAGCGTCACCCATGTGGGGCCCGGGGGGCGGCTCCGCAACGGGTTGGCGGCAAACGGGAAATCGAGCTGCTGCAGCCGGCGAAGCGCTCAGCCGGCGAGGCGCCGGGGCCGCCGCTCGCGATGGCTCGGCGGTGCCGGCCGTTCGGTCCGCAGCGGCTCGATCCGCAC
>JAPJRA010000730.1 GCA_030824835.1 Geminicoccaceae bacterium
TCGCAGGCCAGCGCCATGGCGATCATCACCCGTTGGCGCATGCCGCCCGAGAGGTGGTGCGGGTAGGCGTCCAGGCGCTTGGCCGGCTCCGGGATGCCCACGAGCTCGAGCAGCTCGGTGGCGCGGCGCGTGGCGGCCCGCTGGTCGAGGTCGCGGTGGTAGCGCAGGGCCTCGGTGATCTGCCTGCCCACCTTGTGCACCGGGTTGAGCGAGGTCATCGGCTCCTGGAAGATCATCGAGATCGCCTCGCCGCGCATGGCGCGCATCTGCGGCTCGGGCAGGGCCAGAAGATCGAGGCTGGTGCCGTCGGCGCGGGTCAGCATCACCCGGCCGGAGATCCGGGCGCGCGGCGGTGCCGGCGTCAGGCGCATGATGGCGAGGCTGGTGACGCTCTTGCCGGAGCCGCTCTCGCCGACCAGGGCCAGGGTCTCGCCGGCGCGGACCTCGAGCGAGACGCCGCGCACGGCGGGGACCGGGCCGCCGTCGGTCTGGAAGGTGACCGCGAGGTCCTGGACGGTGAGCACGGGCGGGGCGGCGGCCATCAGTGCAGGTCCAGCCGGGCGTCGAGCGCGTCGCGCAGGCCGTCGCCGACGAAGTTGAAGCTCGCCACCGCCAGCGTGATCATCAGGCCGGGAAAGATCGCGAGCCAGGGTGCGGAGACCAGATATTGCTGGGCGTTGTTCAGCATGTTGCCCCAGCTCGCCATCGGCGGCTGGATGCCGTAGCCGAGGAAGCTGATGTAGGATTCCATCAGGATGGCGCGGGCCACGGTCAGGGTGGCGGCGACGACGATGGCGCCGATGACGTTCGGGACCAGCTCACGGAACATGATGGTGGCGTCCGAGGCGCCGATCATCAGGGCGGCGGTGGCGAAGTCGCGCTCGCGCAGGGAGCGGACCTGGTTCTGCACCACGCGCGCCACCTCCATCCAGGCGGTGGCGGCGATGATCAGGGTGATCATGGGCACGCTGGGCTTGATGAAGGCGGCCAAGGCCAGGAGCAGGAACACCGAGGGGAAGCACAAGACCGCGTCGACGATGCGCATCAGGACGGCACCGATCCAGCGGCCGTAATAGCCGGCGACGGCGCCGACGATGGTGCCGAAGACGACGCTGATCAGCATGGCGGCGAAGCCGACGCTGAGCGAGATGCGCCCGGCCATGAGCAGGCGGGCGGCGAGGTCGCGGCCGAGCTGGTCGGTGCCCAGCACGTGGACACTGATGAAAGGCGCGGTGAAGCGGTTGCGGATATCGATGCGCAGATCGTCGAACGGGATGAGCCAGGGCCCGACGGTCGAGGCCAGGATCAACAGGGCGATGACGATCAGGCCGAACACGGCCAGCCGATGGCGCATGAAGCGCATCAGGGCCCGGTTGCGGGCGGCGGGCAGGCGGGGGGCGTCGAGGGTGGCGGCTTGCTGCATGGCGGTCAGTCCAGCCGGATGCGGGGATCGGCCACCGCGCAGAGCAGGTCGGCCAGCAGGTTGCCCACGAGCACGAGCAGCGCCGAGAACATCAAGATGCCCATCACCACGGGATAGTCGCGGTAGCCCAGCGAATCGAGGAACAGTCGCCCCATGCCCGGCCAGGTGAAGATGGTCTCGGTGACCAGCGCGCCGCCGAGCAGGGTCGGCAGCTGCATGCCGGCCAGCGTGATCATCGGGATCAGCGCGTTGCGGACCGCGTGGTGCAGCAAGACGACCCGCTCGGGCAGGCCCTTGGCGCGGGCGGTGCGGATGAAGTCCTGGTTGATCACGTCCAGCATCGAGGCACGCATGTAGCGGCTCCACACCGCGACCTCGACCAGGGCCAGCACGAGCGACGGGGCGATCAGGTGATGCAGGAAGTCGAGCATCGAGGCGTCGCCGATCGTGTACATGTTGCCGGACGGCACCCAGCCCAGCTTGACCGAGAAGACATAGATGACGACCAGGCCGAACCAGAAGGTCGGGATCGACAGCGCCACCATGGCGCCGATGGTGGCCAGGTAGTCGAACGGCGAGTAGCGGCGGATGGCCCCCATGACGCCGATCCACAAGCCCAGGACGATGGCGATCAGGGTGGCCGTGAGCATCAGCTCGAGCGTGGCGAACAAATGCGAGCCGATCACGTCGAGCACCGGCTGCGTGTCGCGGTAGGAGCGCCCCCAGTCGCCGCGCAGCAGATGGGTGAACCAGTCCCAGTACTGCACGGGCAGCGGGCGATCGAGGCCCATCTGGGCCGCGATGCGCGCGATGTCCGCCTGCGACATGCCGGGCACCAGCGCGAACTGGGCCAGCGGGCCGCCCGGGGCCAGATGCAGGACGGCAAAGCCGATGATCGAGACCAGCACCATGAGGATCAGGTTCTGGCCGATGCGGCCGAGCAGGTAGGTCAGCACGCGCTGCCGCTCCTTTCCTTCGGCCCGGCCGGGCCTAGCACCCGGCCGGGCAGCTCAAGTCGATGGCTCAGGAGGCCCAGTACCACTGGCCGGCGTTCCAGCTGTTCTCCTGGACCGACACGTTGGGCTCGAAGTTCTGCAGCCCTTCCTTGATACCCTCGACCATCTTGTATTGGAAGATCGGCAGGTAGGGCAGGTCGTGGCGGGTCTGCTTCTGCATCTCGTGGTAGATCTCCTTGCGCTTGGCTTGATCGACCGCGGCCGCCCCCTCCGCCAGCAGCTTGTCGACCTCGGGGCTCGAATACTGGGTCGTGTTCTGCC
>JAPJRA010000731.1 GCA_030824835.1 Geminicoccaceae bacterium
CTCCTACATCGACATCGTGGTCCTGGGCGCCATCCTCGACGGCACCTTCATCGCCAAGACCGAGGTGGCGGGCTGGCCGCTGTTCGGGCAGCTCGGGCGGCTCACCCGCACCTTTTTCGTCCGCCGCCACTGGCGGCAGGCGCGCATCCAGCGCAACGACCTCGCCGCCCGGATGCGCGCCAACGAGAGCTTCGTGCTGTTCGCCGAGGGCACCAGCACCGACGGCCTGTCCGTGCATCGGCTGAAGACCAGCCTGCTCAGCGTGGCCGAGCCCTGGATCCTGGATTGCCCGGTGGCGGTGCAGGGTGTGACCCTGGCCTATGTGCGGCTGGCCGACGGCACGCCCATTGGGCCGTCCAACTGCGATCTCTACGCCTGGCACGGCGACGCCGAGCTGCTGCCGCATCTGTGGAACGTGCTGCAGATGACCGGCGTGGAGCTGCAGGTCAGCATCCACGAGCCGGTACTGTCCTGGTCGGTGCAGAGCCGCAAGGTGCTGGGGCGCCAGCTGCGCGACGAGCTGGCGGGCCAGCTGGCGGCGTCCTACGCCGCGGCCCGTGAGTCCGCACCGGGCACGCTGGCACATTCCATCGCGGCCGAGGCGCTCTGAGCCAAAATCAGGACAAGAAAAAAGGAGGCGTGAACCTCCTTTTCAGATCGGACCTGCGTGTGTGGGCTTGCGCCTCGTTATGAACACATCTTAACCGGATGCAGGGCCTCGCCTAGGCTCCAATTCCGCGAAAGTCATAGTTTACGCTCAACCACCATTTTCTTCACCTCGGCGATCGCCTTGGCGGGGTTGAGGCCCTTGGGGCAGGTATTGGTGCAGTTCATGATCGTGTGGCACCGATACAGCTTGTACGGGTCCTCGAGCGCGTCCAGCCGCTGCCCGGTGGCCTCGTCGCGGCTGTCGATCAGCCAGCGATAGGACTGCAGCAGCGCCGCCGGCCCCAGATACTTGTCGCCGTTCCACCAGTAGGACGGGCAGGAGGTGGTGCAGCAGGCGCACAGGATGCACTCGTAGAGCCCGTCCAGCTTGGCGCGGTCGGCGACCGACTGGCCGCGCTCCTTCTCCGGCGGCAGGCTGTAGGTCTGCAGCCAGGGCTGGGTCCATTCGTACTGCGCCCAGAACTGGGTGAAGTCGACGACCAGATCGCGGATCACCGACATGTGCGGCAAGGGGTAGATCGCCACCGGCCCGTCGACGTCGGCGATCGCCTGGGTGCAGGCCAGCGTGTTGCGGCCGTCGATGTTCATGGCACACGAGCCGCAGATGCCCTCGCGGCAGGAGCGGCGGAAGGTCAGCGAGCTGTCCTGCTCACCCTTGATCTTGATCAGGGCGTCCAGGACCATCGGGCCGCAGTCGGCGAGGTCGACCTCGAAGGTGTCGACCCGCGGGTTCTCCTTCCCCTCAGGGTCGTAGCGGTAGATCTTGAACGCGCGGGGCTGCTTGGCCCCGGCCTTGGCCGGGTAGGACTTGCCTTGCTGCACCCGCGAGTTCTTCGGCAGTGCGAATTCGACCATGACTCTTTCGATTCCTTCCCGTCCGCCCCAGGCTACGACGCGGGCCGCTCAGTAGACGCGCTTGGCCGGTGGGACCGGCTCCACCTCGTTGGTCAGCGTGTTCATGTGCACCGGCCGGCCGCCCAGGCTGGTCTCGTACCCGGAATCGACCCAGACGGTGGTGTGCTTCATCCAGTTCACGTCGTCGCGCTCGGGATAGTCCTCGCGCGCGTGGGCGCCGCGGCTCTCGGTCCGGTACTCGGCCGAGTGCATGGTGGCCACCGCCAGGACCATCAGGTTCTGCAGCTCCAAGGCCTCGACCACATCGCTGTTCCAGACCTTCGAGCGGTCCTCGACGCGCAGCTCGGCCAGGCTGTCCGCGACCTCGCCGATCTTCTGGCAGCCCTCGGCCAGCATCGGCCCCTCGCGGAACACGGTGGCGTAGCGCTGCATGGTGCGCTGCATTGCGGTGCGGATGGCGGCGGCACCCATGCTGCCGCGGGAGTTCCGCACCTTGTGCAGCCGCTCCACCGCGGCCTCGCCGGCGTCCGCCGGCAGCGGCTTGTGGCTGGTGCCCGGCTGCACGAGCTCGGCCGCGGTGTGGGCTGCGGCCCGGCCGAACACGACGAGGTCGATCAGCGAGTTGCCACCCAGCCGGTTGGCGCCGTGCACCGAGGCGCAGGACGCCTCGCCCACCGCCATCAGGCCTGGCACCACCACATCGGGATTGTCGCCCACTGGCCGCAGCACCTCGGCGCGCCAGTTGGTCGGGATGCCGCCCATGTTGTAGTGGCAGGTCGGCACGATCGGGATCGGCTCCTTGGTGACGTCGACCCCGGCGAAGATCCGCGCCGTCTCCGAGATGCCGGGCAGGCGCTCGTGCAGCAGCTTGGGGTCCAGATGCTCGAGATGCAGGTGGATGTGGTCCTTGTTGGGCCCGCAGCCGCGCCCTTCATTGATCTCGATCGTCTCCGCCCGGCTGACCACGTCACGGCTGGCCAGATCCTTGGCGCTGGGCGCGTAGCGCTCCATGAAGCGCTCGCCCTCGGCGTTGGTGAGGTAGCCGCCCTCGCCGCGCGCGCCCTCGGTGATCAGGCAGCCGGCCCCGGCGATGCCGGTCGGATGGAACTGCACGAACTCCATGTCCTGCAGCGGCAGCCCGGCGCGCAGGATCATGGCGTTGCCGTCGCCGG
>JAPJRA010000732.1 GCA_030824835.1 Geminicoccaceae bacterium
GGATACTTCAGGCATCGTTCGATCCGGTGGCAGGGGTTCAGACGGCTTCGGCGAGCCAAGCCTTGAGGCGCGCCTTGGGCAGCAGGCCAACATGGCTGGCGACCGGCTGCCCGGACTTGAACAGCATCAGGGTCGGCAGGCCGCGGATGCCAAACTGGGTGGTGATCTCGGGATTGGCGTCGACGTCGAGCTTGACGACATCGACCCGGCCCGCGTTCTCCTCGGCGATCAGCTCGAGGGTGGGTGCCAGCGCGTGGCACGGGCCGCACCACTCGGCGTGGAAGTCGACCAGCACGGGCCGCGCCGCGGCCAGCACGTCGTCGCCGAAGCTGAGATCGGTCACGGGCCTTACGGCAGTTTCGTCGGACATCGCCAAGGTCTCCTGATTGATGACCATTTGATCAAGAATACGTGAAGTTCACGCGGTTCACCGCAGGGCCTCGTCGACCGCGGCCACCACGTCGTCGAGCCAGGCCGGATCCGGCCGGATCCGCGCCAGCACCTGCATGCCCTCCATGCAGACGGTGAGGAACCGGGCCAGCCGGATCGGATCACGACCGGGATCGATCTCGCCCCGCTGCTGGCTGCGCCCGATGGCGCTGGCAAACGCCCGCTCGAACTGATCGAGGCTGCGCGCGGCCTGACAGGCGAGGTCAGGGTCGCGGTCGGCAAGCTCGATCGAGCAGTTGGTGACCATGCAGCCGCGGCGGTCCCGATCGCCGATGGCGTCACGGGCCATGCTGCGAAACAGGGCGACGATCTCGGCCCGGCCGGCATCGTCGCTTTGCAGATGTGCCATCCGTTCACGCAAGGCCGTGTCGAGGTAGAGCGCCAGCGCCTTGAGGAACAGAGAGCGCTTGTCGCCGAAAGCCCCGTAAAGACTGCCTCGTCCGAGGCCAGTGGCCTGTTCCAGCTCGTCGAGCGTGGTGCCTTCGAAGCCCTTGGCGCGGAACGCCTCGAGCGCCCGGCCCAGCACCAACCCCTCGTCGAACTCGCGTGGTCTCGCCATATCAGGCCAATCTCCTCCCGACTGCAGATAGGGTTCCTTACCGGATGTTCAAGAATACCCTTGTCGGCGATCTCGCGACTTGGCTCGTCGAGCGGAGCCGCGCGGAGTGTACCCTGCCCGACCTCTTCAACGGCTTCTGCAGCCAGATCGCGCCCGCGGGCGGCGATCTGCGCGTGGTGCTGGGCCTGGAGACGCTGCATCCGGAGCTCAGCGGCATGATGCTGCAGTGGCATGCCGGCGAGGTCGAGAAAATCACCAGGCAGCGGGCGGGCCTGCTCACCAGTGAGAGCTACCTGCGCAGCCCGACCCGCATCGTCGACGAGACCGAGCGGCCGTTCCGCTGGCGCCTCGGCGAGGACACGCAAGGCATGCCGAGGCTCGAGGAGTACGCTGCGGAGGGCGTGACCGATTATCTGATGCTGCCATTGCCGTTTCTGGACCACACCCGCACCGCCGTGATGGCGTTCGTCACCCGGGCGCCGGGCGGCTTCACCGCGACGGATGTCGCCCTGCTGGATGCGGCCGCACGGCTGTTCAGCCCGTGGGCCGAGCGGGCCGTGCTGCGGCGGATCGCGATCGGGCTGCTCGAGGCCTATCTCGGCCCCGAGGCGGGCCGGCGCGTCTATGACGGCCAGATCGAGCGCGGCGACCTGCGCACCATCCGTGCCGCCATCTGGTTCTGCGACCTGCGCGGCTTCACCGCGCTGTCGGACCGGCTGCCGCGGGCGAAGCTGATCAAGGTGCTGAACCGCTGGTTCGAAGGCATGGGCACGGCGATCGCCGAGGGCGGCGGCGAGGTGCTCAAGTTCATGGGCGACGGCCTGCTCGCCGTGTTCCCGATCGACGGCGATCCGACCAGCGTCTGCGACCGGGCGCTGGCAGCGGCCGAGCTGGCCATGGGCGAGACCGAGATCCTGGCGCAGAAGCTCGTGGCGCTCGGCGAGCCGCCGCTGCGCTGCGGTCTGGCCCTGCATCTGGGCGACGTCGAGTTCGGCAATATCGGCACGCCCACCCGGCTCGACTTCACGGTGATCGGCCCTGCCGTCAACACGGCCAGCCGGCTCGAGGGCCTGACCAAGGAGATCGGCCGGCCGGTGCTGGCGTCCGCGAGCTTTGCCGCCGCCACCTCGGCTGCGCTCGAGCCGTTGGGCGAGCACCGGCTGCGCGGCATCGCCGAGCCGGTCACCGTGTTCGGCCTGCCGACGCCGCCGGCTGCCCGGCGCCCTCTTCTCGCCGAGCTGGGGCAGCCGGCGGCCCGGTAGCCGGAGCTACGGGCTGGCCAGCGAGACGACGGGTGCGGCCGCCGCCGGCAAGGGCGGTGCCGGATGGGCCGGCTCGGCGGGACCGCTGCGGAACAGGTTCTCGCGGCGCAGGGCGGCATGTAGCCAGAAGCGCCCGGGTCGCTCGATCCAGGCGTAGCTCGCCACCGAGCCCAGATGCACCAGCAGGATGACCGGCAGCACCAGCAAGGGTGGCATGGCGGCGGCGGGCCAGCCGCCCAGGGCGGCGGCCGTCGCGAAACAGGCGACCTGCACGACGCCGTGAATCATGTAGGTCGAGTACGAGATCTCGCCGAGATAGACGAGCCGTGGCGAGGCCAGCCAGGAGAGGCTGCCGTTGCGCGAGGTCTCGGCGAGGAGGAACACGAGCGCCGCACCGCCCAGGACCAGGACGGTGTCGGG
>JAPJRA010000733.1:0-1059 GCA_030824835.1 Geminicoccaceae bacterium
GAATGCCGGTCTCGCCGGTCACCCGCCGGCAGAACTCCCGGTCGGCCGCGAAGCCCAGCGTCGCCCCCTTGCTGCCGCTCCAGGCGATGATGTCCGGGCGGGCCTGCGCCAGCAGCCTGGCCGCCCCCAGCATGCCGTCCCAGTCATAGTCATGGGGGAACCGGTCGACGCTGCCGAACACCGGTGTGCGCGAGAAATGGCCTGACACCTCCGGGAAATCGGCCAGCACCGCGGCCGTCACCCGCTCCACCATGAGATTGGCCGACGGCGTGACGATCCCCAGGGCCGCCCGGTAGTGCGCCCTCGACGGCGCTTCGTGGCCGGGCGTCATGCGGCCTCGTCCCGCACCAGGCGATTGCGCCCGGCAGCCCAGCTCGCGAGGATCTCGGCCCCCGGCTCGAGGGCGATCGGCATGGCGTCACCGACATCGTTCTGGCGCACGGCGATCAGCGGCTCGCCGCCCGGGCGGCGCAGATGATAGTGCGTGTTGAAGCCGTGATAGACGATCTGCTCGACCACCAGCCTGGCGCGGTTGGGGCCGGCCTCACCCGCCTGCGCCGGCGCGATCCGCACCGATTCCGGCCGCAGGGCGACCGTCACCTCCCTGTCGGCCGGAGCCGGTCCGTCGAGCGCCAGCGTCAGCCCGTCATTGCTCGTGACCAGATAGCCACCGCCCTCCCGCCGGCTGACCGTGCCGCGGAAGAAGTTGGAGGTGCCGATGAAGCTCGCGACGAAGCGGGTCGCCGGCCGCTCGTAGATCTCCTTCGGGCTGCCGATCTGCTCGATCCGGCCATGATTCATCACCGCGATACGGTCGGAGAGGGTGAGCGCCTCGTCCTGGTCGTGGGTCACCATCAGCGTCGTGATGCCGAGCCGCTGCTGCAACTGGCGCATCTCGATCTGCATGCTCTCGCGCAGCTTCTTGTCGAGCGCCCCGAAAGGCTCGTCGAGCAGCAGCACTGCCGGCTCGACGATGAGTGCCCGGGCAAGGGCCACACGCTGCTGCTGACCGCCCGAGAGCTGGTAGGGCAGCCGCTCGCCCAGATGCGACAGCCGCAC
>JAPJRA010000733.1:1069-2691 GCA_030824835.1 Geminicoccaceae bacterium
CTGGAGATGCGCCGCCTCCACCCGCGGGCCGATTTCCGCGGCCGGCAGCCGGCGCATCTCCAGGCCGAAGGCCAGATTGCGGGCGACGGTCAGATGCGGGAACAGCGCATAGTTCTGGAACAGCATGCCGATATTGCGGCGATGGACCGGCGTGTGCGTGATCGGGCGGCCGGCGATGCTGATCTCGCCCTTGGTCGGGTCGATCAGGCCGGCGATCATGCGCATGATCGTCGTCTTGCCGCACCCGCTCGGGCCGAGCAGCGACAGCACATGCCCGCGCTCGACACCGAACGATACGCCCTCGACGGCCACGGTCGTCCCGTAGCGTTTGTGCACCTCGTCGACCTGGATGTCGGGAGGAGCCGAAGCAGCGGAAGCCATGGCGGTCATGCCACGAAGATCTGGTTGGTCTTCTCGATCCAGTCGGACCGCACCGAGTTGATGTACGCCCAATCCGGGCTGAAGAGCCCGAGCTCGTCCATCCGCGTGTCGGGATAGGCCAGCAGCCCGGCGATCTCGGGCTTGATCTCCACGTCGCGAATGGAGGGGGCCGCGAGGGCGGCTTCGGCCAGGCCCTGCTGCACCGACGGCTCGAGCATGTAGTTCATGAAGGCGGCGCCGAGATCGGCATTGGGGGCGTTCTTCACCAGGATCTGACAGTTGACGCCGGCAAAAGCTCCCTCCTTGGGAAAGCACATGTCGATCTCGGCGCCCTTGATCTTGTAGGGGTAGACATATTTCGAGTATTCGGGCCCGCCGATGGCGCCCTGGCCCTGCGAGACCAGCAGGGCGGCGTCGTCCGTGCTGTAGAGATTGAGCACGTTCGGCTTCAGCTCACGCAGTTTCGGCCAGGCCTGATCGGCGAGGTACTGGGCTTCCTGATAGGGCTTGCCGGTGGCGACGGCCGCGGTGGCGATCACCGTGAAGACGCTGGGTGTCGTCTTGGTGCCGACCAGGGAGATCTTGCGGGCGAACCGCGGGTCCCAAAGATCGGCATAGCTCTCGAGCGGCTTGGTTGCACTGGGGTTGTAGAACAGGCCTGCCGACGAGATGGCGAGCGCCACCCCGTAGCCGCCCTGGTAGATGAAGCGCGGATAGACCCTGGCCAGATTGGGCATCTTGTCTGTTGGCAGGGCCTCGATGAGCCCTTCCCGCTTGGCGATCTCGACGCCGAGATCGTCGACAAACATCACCGTGAACTTGGGCGCGTCCTTGCTGGCACGCAGCAGCCCGATCTGACCGAGGGTCGAGCCCTGTTGTGCGGCAAGCTCGCAGTCGAACTCCCGCTGAAAGGCGGGCAGCACGGACTTGCGCATGAAGTCGCCCTGGACGCCGCCCCAGATGCCGATCTGGATCGACTTGCCGGCAGCCCAGCCGTTGCGGACAAAACCGGCAGGCGCGGCAAGGGTGATGGCCGCGCCCGCCTTGACCAGGCTGCGGCGGCTCAAGGAGATCGAAGGTGTCTTGATCATGACATGCTCCAGGGATTGCGCCGGGCTTGTCCCGCGCCGTTGATCGGAAAGCTGAGACGGAACGCGGCCTCAGAAGCTCATGGCGCGCCGCAGCCCGGCCAGACGCTCGAGCAGCAGGACCATGAACAGCGAGAACAGGATCATCAGGGA
>JAPJRA010000734.1 GCA_030824835.1 Geminicoccaceae bacterium
CTCCAGCGCCGCGTCGCGGACCGCGTCCAGGATCGGCCGATGCCCGACAGCTCCAGCAGCTGGGGCTGTCGGGCATCGGCCAGGGTCAGGCACTGGACCTCGGCGCCGGTCAGCACGCGCAGGTTCGGCCGCCGGCGGACCGGGTCGAGGAACGCCTTGGTGGTGTTCCAGCGCACGCCGCGGCGCTGGTTGACCTCGAAATAGGCCGAGCCCTCGTTGTCGCCGCCGTTGAAGTCGTCGATCTTGGGGATGCCCAGCTCCAGCGCCGCGTCGCGGACCGCGTCCAGGATCGGCCAGCGCAGCCGCTGCCGCTCGACCCGCCACTCGCCGCCCTGGCCGTGGATGCCGTCGGCGCGGGCGTGATGGTGCTCGGAGCGGCGGAAATAGGGCAGCACGTCGTCCCAGCCCCAGCCCTTGTTGCCCTGCTGGCGCCAGAGATCGTAGTCCAGCGCCTGGCCGCGCATGTAGATCATGCCGTTGATCGAGCTGCAGCCGCCCAGCACCTTGCCGCGCGGGTAGGGCAGCGCGCGGCCGTTCAGGCCCGCTTGCGGCGCCGTGCTGTAGCCCCAGTCGGTGCGCGGGTTGCCCATGCAGTAGAGGTAGCCGACGGGGATGTGGATACAGACATAGTCGTCCTCGCCCCCCGCCTCGAGCACCAGCACCCGGGTCGCCGGATCGCGGCTCAGCCGGTTGGCCAGCACACAGCCCGCCGTGCCCGCGCCGACGACGACGAAGTCCCAGCTGCCGAAATCCAGCGCCTCGCTCAGGGCACGGCTCCGCTCAGTCGCCGCGGACGCCGACCTCGTCGAGATGGCTCAACAGCATGGCCGGGTCGTCGTAGACGCGGTAGGCGCCCGCACTCTCGAGCTCCTCCGTGCCGTAGCCCCCGGACAGCAGGCCGATGCCCAGGGTCTGGGCGCGGCGCGCCGCCAGCAGGTCCCACACGCTGTCGCCGACCACGAACACGTCGGCGGCCTTCACCCCCAGCCTATCGATCGCGGCCAGGAACAGGTCGGGGTCGGGCTTGGCGCGGGCCACCATGTCCCGGGTCACGATCGGCACGCCGTCCGGCACGCCGAGCTTGGCCAGGGCCGAGCCCGCGGTCTGCATCCGGCCGCTGGTGGCGATGGCCCAGGGCACGCCGAGCTCGGTCAGCGTGCGCAGGAGCTCGACCGCGCCCGGCAGCGGGCGCACGTCGCCGGCCAGATCCTGATAGGCCGCGGCATGGCCCTCCTGCAGCCGGCGCACCAGCTCCAGGTCCAGGTCGCGGCCGATCTCGCGCAGGAGGGCGCGCATGAACAGCCCGCCGCTCATCCCGATCCGGCGATGGATGCGCCATATCGAGAGGTCGATGCCGGTGGCGAGCAGGGCGCGATGCCACGCCAGCACGTGCTGGTAGACGCTGTCGACCAGCGTCCCGTCCAGGTCGAAGACGAGGGCAGTCCTGCGCGCGGTCATCGCCTCTCCCTTGCCGCCCGAGGCGGCTTATTCGGCCTTGGGCTTCGCCGGCCGCTTGTCGATCACCTCGTCCACCAGCCCGAACTCCTTGGCCTGGTCGGCGCTCATGAAGCTGTCGCGCTCCATGCGGGACTCGATCTCGGACAGGGTCTGGCCGGTGTGGCGGACATAGATCTCGTTCAGGCGCCGCTTGGTCGAGAGGATCTCGCGGGCGTGGATCTCGATGTCCGTCGCCTGCCCCTGGAAGCCGCCGGACGGCTGGTGGGTCATGATCCGCGCATGCGGCAGCGCGAACCGCTTGCCGGCAGCCCCCGCGCACAGCAGGAGCGAGCCCATCGACGCCGCCTGGCCGATGCAGATCGTGGCCACGTCCGGCCGGATGTACTGCATCGTGTCGTAGATCGCGAGGCCGGCGGTCACGAGCCCGCCCGGCGAGTTGATGTAGATGTTGATGTCCTTGTCCGGGTTCTCGGCCTCGAGAAACAGGAGCTGGGCGGTCACCAGGCTCGCGATGTGGTCGTCGACCGGACCCATCAGGAAGATGATCCGCTCCTTGAGCATGCGCGAGTAGATGTCGTAGGCGCGCTCGCCGCGGGCGGTCTGCTCCACCACCATTGGCACGAGCTGGCTGGTCACGGTCATCGGCAGTGCCTCGATCTCAGGTTAGGCTACGGGCTTGTCGGCTTCGGCGGCTTCCGCCTCGGCCTCGATGGCGGCACCGACGACGGCGGCGGCACTGGCGTTGGCTTCCGCGTCCGTGTCCTCGTCCGGATCGCGCATCAGCTCCTCGACCGAGACCGGCTGCTCGCTCACCTGCGCCCGCTCAAAGATGAAGTCGCAGACCTTGTCCTCGAACAGCGGCGCACGGAGCGATTCCAGCGCCTGCTGGTTGCCCTTGAAGAACTCGAACACCTTGCGCTCCTGGCCGGGATAGCGCATCGCCTCGCGCGTGATCGCCTGCTGCAGCTCCTCGGTCTCGACCACGACGTCGTTCTTGGTGCCGATGTCCGACAGGATTAGGCCCAGCCGCACGCGACGCTCGGCGATGTCGCGATACTCGGCCTTGAGCTCGTCCTCGCTCTTGCCCTGCTCGGCCAGCGTGCTGCCGGTGCGCACCATCTCGTCCTGCAGCTGCTTCCAGATCGCGTCGAACTCGAGGTCGACCATGCCCTGCGGCACGCCGAACCGGTACTGGCCGGCGAGCTGGTCGAGCAGCGACCGCTTCATGCG
>JAPJRA010000735.1 GCA_030824835.1 Geminicoccaceae bacterium
CCGGCGCCCGAAGCGCCGCTCAGCACGGTGAGCTGGCCCGCCCGGGCCACCATCGAGAAGCGCTCGAGGACCGGCTTGTCGCCGTAGCTGAACGAGACGTCGGCCAGCTGGATGGAATGCGTCAGCGTGGGCAGGCGACCACCACGCAGCTCCTCGCGCTGCTCCTCGGCCTCCTTGATCAGGCGATGCACGGCCCAGTAGGACGCCTCGACATTGACCGCGGCCTGGAGCTGCTCTTGGGCGTCGCCGATCGAGCTGAGCAGGCGCCGGAACAGGACGCCCATCACGATCAGCTCGGGCAGGGGCCAGCCGAAGCGGCCATAGGCGAGGTAGAAGCCGGTGGCCAGCACGACCGCCGTCAGCGGCTCGCGCAAGGCCTTCATCACATACTTGCTGAGCGCCTGCCGACGCAGCGCCCGGCGGAGCTTGTCGACCTTGTCGTCGAAGAAGCTCTCGAGATGGCGCTGCCGCGACATTGCCCGCAGTGGCTTGATGCTGGTCAGCGTGTCGCTGGTCAGCATCACCAGCTCCTCGGTGCGCCGCCGCTGGCGCCGGCTCCAGACCTTGGTGAGCCGGACGAACGGCTGCAGCAAGGCCACCAGGACGATGCCGGCCAAGACCGCGAACAGCGCGATCTGCCACGACGCGACGATGGCGATGACGATATAGATGAGCGTCTGCAGCGACGTGGCGATGAAGTTGGCGGCCAGCGAGAACGCCTCGGCCGAGCGCGAGGCGTCGAGGCTGACGGCGTTGGCAAGGCGGCCGACCGGCTGGCGGGCGAAGTAGGACCACTTGACCTGCAGAACGCTCTTGACCAGCCGCCGCCGCACTTCGGCCGCGACGTCCGAGACCGCGTAGTTGATCGTGCGCAGCGTGATCAGGGTGAGCAGCGCCTTGGCCGTGATCGCGACGACGACCAGGACCAGCAGGGGGCCGAGCCGCGGCTCCACGCCGATCGCCGCCAGCGCGTCGACCACGGCCTTCGAGATGCTGGAGTCGAGCCCGCTCTGACCGTCGATCGCCACGGTGATCAACGGCAGCATGCTGGCGATGCCGATGCCGTCGGCCACGGTGCCGAGCAGGACGCAGACGAGCACGACCCAGCGGAAACTGCCGCCGGTGTTCAAGAAGATCTGGATGACACCGCGCATCGTCTCGCCAAGGCCGGGCGTCGCGCACCGCGAGGGAGCCGGCAGCCATCTGTTCAACGCATGGCCTCTTTTCCCGGATGGTGCCGGGCAGATCAAGGCGCTTGCACTTGCCTGGGGCAATCTGAGCGCCGGTCGGCCGCTTGACAGCCACCAAGCGTGCCGCTTTGGTCGCAGGCCGATCCGCCTGGGCCGATGATGCATGGACGACGATCACCGACCGCGCCTGCGTCTTGGCGTGTTCATCGCGAGTCTCGCCGGTGGCGGCCTCGAGCGGACCATGCTGGCGCTGGCGGCCGGTCTCGCGGCGCGCGGCCATGCGGTGACGCTGCTGCCCTGCAAGTGCGAGGGCCGCCTGGCGAATCGACTGCCGCAAGGGGTCGTCCTGCACCCGCTCGAGCGGGGCTCGGCCATCGCCGGCAGGATCGCCGCCGTGTGTGCCGATCCCTCCGCCTTCCTGCCGTTGCTGCGACCGTTCCTGCTCGCCCGCAAGCCGCCCGGTCCGGTGCCCTACCTGCGGTCGCTGGCGGACTGGCTGCGGCACGAGCAGCCCGACGGGCTCATCGCCTGCATGCCGCAAGAGAACGTCGTGGCCGTGCTGGCGCGCGATCTGGCCGGTACGTCGACCCGCGTCCTGCTCACCGAGCACAATACCCTTTCGGCGATCGTGCGGCGGGCGCGCTCGGTCGGCCATCGGGCGCTGCCGCCGCTGATCGGACACACCTATCGTCGGGCCGATGCCGTCGTCGCCGTGTCGACGGGGGTGGCCGACGACCTGGCCGTGACCAGCGGCCTGCCACGCAGCATGATCCAGGTGATTCACAACCCGGCCGTGCCGGCGGACGTGGACCGGCGTGCTGCCGAGCCGGTCGAGCATCCTTGGCTCCAGCCCGGCCAGCCGCCGCTCGTGCTGGGCGTCGGCCGGCTGGCGCCGCAGAAGGACTTCGCCTTGCTGTTGCGCGCCTTCGCGCTGCTTCGCTGCGAGCCCGCGGCACGGCTGGTGATCCTGGGGGAGGGCCCCGACGCCCACGCGACGGCAAAGCGGCGTGCTGAGCTCGAGGGACTGGCGCGAGAGCTCGGCGTGGCCGACCGCTTCGCGCTGCCCGGCCACACGGAGAACCCGTTCGCGTGGATGGCGCGTGCAAGCGTGTTCGTGCTCTCCTCGACCCATGAGGGCTTCGGCAACGTGCTGCCCGAGGCCATGGCCTGCGGTTGCCCCGTGGTCAGCACCGACTGCCCGAGCGGCCCGGCCGAGATCCTGGAGAATGGTCGGTGGGGCCGTCTCGTCCCGGTGGGCGACGCTGAAGCCATGGCCGACGCCATCGGCGCGACACTGGCATCGCCGCCCAACTCGGATGGGCTTCGCAAGCGGGCGGGCGCGTTCCATTTGGACGCCGCCGCGGACCGCTACGAGGCGCTGTTGCGGGCGAAATAACGCGGATCGGGAATTCCGTGCGTGGGTCGCAGCAGCTGGCGACGCCGGGGTTTCGGCCATTCCGGATGTAATTTCAACCGTCTTCCCTGCGCCGATG
>JAPJRA010000736.1 GCA_030824835.1 Geminicoccaceae bacterium
GCACAGTGCAGCCAGCTTAGCGATAGAGCAGTGTTGGTGACAGCGGAACGGATGATGCGGGTTTTCGGGATCGTCGGCTGGAAGAACAACGGCAAGACCACGCTGGTCGAGCGCCTGGTGGCCGGCTTCACCGCGGCCGGCTACCGCGTCTCCACCGTCAAGCATGCCCACCACGAGGTCGACCTCGACCAGCCCGGCAAGGACAGCTGGCGCCATCGCGAGGCCGGCGCACGCGAGGTCGTCCTGGCGACGGCGCGACGCTGGGCGGTGATCCACGAGCTCCGGGAGGAACCCGAGCCGCCCTTGGATGCTTTGCTGGCGCGAATGTCACCCGTCGATTTGATCATCGTCGAGGGCTTCAAGCGCTTTCCTCATCCAAAGCTCGAGGTTCATCGCCTTGAACGCGGCACGCCGCTGCTGGCACGCGAGGACCCGACCATCATTGCCTTGGCCACCGATGTGCGGTTCCATGATTTGCCTCTGCCTCAACTGGGGCTCGACGACATCTCAGGTATCATGGATTTCATCTTGAAATACCTAGATATTCCGGCGCCGCCATGACGCGAGTGGCAAAGGACTGCTTCGCGTATGGCGGCGATCGCATCGGCGTCGCCGCGGCGCACCTGCTGCTGGAGAATCGCGTTAGCCCGGTGGTCGGCGTCCAACAGGTGGCGCTGCCGTACGTCAGCGGCCGTTATCTCGCCGAGCCGCTGGCGAGCCCGCGTGACGTGCCGGCGTTCGACAATGCTGCGGTCGACGGCTACGCGTTCGCGTTCGCCGACTTCATGCGCGAGTCCGACGCCCGACTGCCGCTCACGCCCGGCCGCGCCGCTGCTGGACACGCCTTCACTGGGCGGCTCCCTGCTGGCACGGCCGTGCGCGTGCTCACCGGTGCGGTCATGCCGATGGGCTCCGACAGCGTGGCCTTGCAGGAGGAGGCCATCGTCGCCGACGGGAGCGTCACCATTCCCGCAGGCCTGAAGCGTGGTGCCAACCGACGTACCATCGGCGAGGACGTGCGCGCGGGCGAGGTCGTGCTGCAACCCGGCACCCGCCTGCGCCCGCAGGACATCGGGCTGGCGGCGGAGCTGGGGCGCAACGCGCTCCCGGTGTTCGAGCCGCTGCGGGTTGGCATTCTCTCCACCGGAGACGAGATCGTCGAGCCTGGCGGCGACCTCGCCGCGGGTGCGGTGTTCGATGCCAACCGCTACATCCTGCACGCCTTGCTCCAGTCGCTGCCGGTACAGGTGACCGATCTGGGTATCGTCCGCGACCGCGCCGATGCGATCCGCGCCACACTGCAGGAGGCCGCCCGATCCCATCACGTAGTTCTGACCTCGGGCGGTGCCTCGCGCGGTGACGAGGATCATGTGGTGCGCAGCGTGCAGGCCCTGGGTCGCCTCGACTTCTGGCAGATCGCCATGAAACCGGGCCGACCTCTGGCCTTCGGGCAGCTGGGCCAGAGCGTGTTCATCGGCCTGCCCGGCAACCCGGTGGCCGCGATGGTGTGTTTCCTGCTGTTCGCGGCCCCGGTGCTGCGCCGCTTGGGCGGCGGCACCTGGCGCCGGCCACTGGGTGTGCCGCTGGCGGCGAAGTTCGCCATGCGCAAGAAGCCCGGCCGCAGCGAGTACCTGCGTGCCACCGTCGGCCGCGATGACCGCCTCGGCCTTTGCGCCCACCGGATCACCCGCGAGGGCTCCGGCATCCTCACCTCGATGGTGGCGGCGCAGGGGCTGGTCGAGCTGGACGAGACCGTGGAGCGGGTCGAGCCCGGCGATTCCGTGTCCTTCCTCAGCTTCGCCGAGCTCGGCATTCCCATCTGAACGAAAGCGCCCCGATGCAGGAATTCGACGTCGTCATCATCGGCGCCGGCATGGCTGGTGCGTCCCTGGCCTGGAATCTGGCGCCGCTGCGCAGGGTTCTGCTGCTCGAGCAGGAGAGCCAGCCAGGCTACCACAGCACGGGCCGCTCGGCCGCCACGCTACACCGCTCCTACGGCAATCGAGCCATCCGGGCCCTGACCGCGGCGTCGGCCCCGTTCTATCTCGATCCGCCGGACGGCTTCGCCGAGACGCCGCTCTGGCGCCAGAGCGCGGTGCTGAAGGTCGCCCGCGACGATCAGCTCGAGGCACTGGCGCAGAACCTCGACAGCACGCGGCGCTTCGTGCCGGATGCCCAGCCGCTCGACCGGCGCCAATGTCTGCAGCTGCTGCCGGTGCTGCGACCCGACTACGTGGCCGCCGGACTTCTCGACCCGACCATGCTCGACCTCGACGTGGCGGCGATCCTGAGTGGGTTCCTCAAGGGCGCCCGGGCGAAGGGCGTGGTTGTGCAAACATCGGCCATGGTAGAGACGCTGCACGCGGCACGAGGCGGCTGGACAGTGACTTGGCGCGAGGGCACCGCGTACGCCCGGACCGTGCTCGACGCCGCCGGCGCCTGGGCCGATCGCGTGGCGGCTCTTGCCGGGCTGGCACCGCTGGACATCATCCCGCACCGGCGGACCGCCGTCATCGTCCCGGCGCCGGCCGGCATGCCCACCATCAGCTGGCCGATGGTCGAGGCCATCGGCGAGACCTGGTACCTCAAGCCCGACGCCGGTCGCCTATTGTGCTCGCCTGCCGACGAGACCCCTTGCGATCCCGGCGACGTGCAGGCCGAGGAGCTCGACGTCGCCATCTG
>JAPJRA010000737.1 GCA_030824835.1 Geminicoccaceae bacterium
ATGCTGGGATATCGCTCGCGGATCTCCCTGATAGGCGCCAAGTTGTTCGGCTGATGCAAGGGCGCCAGCGGCACGAGCTTCTCGAGCTTGGCCAGCACCGCGTCGTCGATCACGATCGGTGCGCTGAACTCGGGGCCACCATGGACCACCCGATGGCCGATAGCCTCGGGAAGAACGCCCTTCAGCTGGCTCTCGAGCCAATCCTCCAGCTGATCCAGCGCATCGGCCACACTCGCGATCTGGGTGCGCGCGAAGCTGTCGTCGACCAGCACGTTACCCTGGGCGTCCTTGGCGACCAGATGTGGCCGCGTGCCGATACCCTCCATCTGCCCCTTGAACTCGAGCTCGAGCTCGTCGCCCGGCAATCGCTCGAACAATTGGAACTTGATGCTGGACGAGCCCGCATTGACGACCAGGACGGTTCCGCCCATCGCACCTACTCCGCAGCCATGGCGGCAGGCTGCTCTGCCGTGATGGCTGTCGGGCGCAGCGAGTGCGCATAGAGGGCAGCCACTGCACAGGAGGCCATCCGGGTCCGCACGCTGTCGGCGCGGCTGGTCAGGATGATCGGCACCTTGGCCCCGAGCACGATGCCGGCAGCATCGGCGTTGGCGAGGAACGACAGGTTCTTGGCCAGCATGTTGCCGGCTTCCAGATCAGGCACGAGCAGGATGTTGGCCCGCCCGGCCACCGGCGACTTGATCCCCTTGATTGCGGCGGCAAGCGGGCTGATGGCGTTATCCAGCGCGAACGGGCCATCGACGAGAGCGCCCGTGATCTGCCCGCGGTCGGCCATCTTGCAGAGGGCGGCAGCCTCCAGCGTGGTCGGGATCTTCGGGTTCACGGTCTCGACCGCCGACAGAATGGCCACGCGCGGCTGCTCGATCCCCAGCCCCAAGGCGAGGTCGATCGCGTTCTGGAGGATGTCGACCTTGGCCTCGAGGTCGGGGGCGATATTGACGGCGGCGTCGGTGATGAACAGCGGCTCGGGGTAGGTCGGCACCGACATGATGAAGACGTGGCTGATCCGCCGGCTGGTGCGCAGACCCTTGTCCTTGGACACGACGGCGGCCAACAGGTCGTCGGTGTGCAGGCTGCCCTTCATCAGGAGCTGGGCCCTGCCCGTCCGCACCAGCTCCACGGCAAGCGCGGCCGAATCGTGCGCCGTTGGCGCCTCGACGATCTCGCAACCGGCAAGATCGATCTCGTGCGTCCGTGCCTGTTCCCGCATCAGCTGCGCCGGCCCAACCAGCACCGCCTTGAACAGGCCGGCCGCCGTCGCCTCGACGGCACCACGCAGCGAGCTCTCGTCGCAGGGATAGGCGACCGCACAGGACGCCGCCGGAATGCGACCGGCACGGCGCAGCAGCTCCTCGTAGACGTCGTGGGTCTGCACGCTGAAGGTCGGCCGCTCGACGACCGGGATGGCGTCCTTCACGGTCGGCGCCTGGACCTCGACCGTGCCGTCGAGCACGACCTCGCCGTGCTGGTTGCTGCACCGACAATCGAGCCGCACGATGTTGCCGTCGGCTTCCTTGCCGATCACCGTGACCGTGCCCGTCACCGTGTCGCCCAGAAATACGGGCGCGCGAAATCGGAGATCCTGCCGGATGTAGATCGTTCCCGCCCCCGGCAGCTTGTTGCCCAGCACTGTCGAGATCAGGGATGCCGTCCACATCCCGTGGGCGACCGGTGCTCGCAGCCCCTGCGCCCGTGCATATTCCTCGTTGAGATGGGTCGGGTTGAAATCCCCGGAAACGGCAGCGAAGCCCTCAAGCTCGGCCTTGGTCAGGCCGGCCGATACCGCTGCCGTGTCGCCGATCTGGATCTCGGCGAAGGTACGGTTCTCGGTCATCGTGGTGCGCATCGGTCGCTCCTAGGCGGGCAGCTGCATTTCGGGAACATCGTCCGGGACCAGCAGCGTGGCGCCCACCCTCAGGCGCTGGCCGCGAGGTCGTCGTCGGAGCCCGCGACTTTGAGCGTCGGACGTCTCGCGGGTGCACGGCCTTCGGCCTTGGCCGCCGTGACGGCCCCGTAGATTGCAGCCACACGCTCGAGCCGCGCGGCCGACTCGTCGGGCAGCGGGCCACCCGCCCTCACCACCTCCGTCAGCAGCGCCAGGACTCCGGCCGGATCGCGCACCTTGCCCTCAAGCAGCGCAGGCAGGCTCTGGATCGCCTGCTCGGGGTCGAGCAGCACCAGCATGAACTGCTCGCGGAACAGGTCCTTGAACTGCTGGAGGCTCATGTCCTGCGCATGCTCTTCGCGGATCTTGCGGAGCATCAGGTAGCTCCGCTCGTCGGCCGAAAGCTGCGGGATGCGGACATAGATCACCGCCCGCACGAACCCCTCTCGTGGACCGCCTTCGGAAAAACGCTGCCGCAGCTCGGCCGCCTGCTGCTCGATGAACGCGATCTCCTCCGGATCCCGACCTGGGCGCGGGCGCGCCGCGCCGTCGTGACCGCGCACACCCGCCAGGGCCTGCACCACAGGCGAGCCGTAGATCTTGTGGAACGTCGCCTCGACCAAGCTGTCGCGCCAGTCGCGATAGGCATCGAGACCGGCCACGATCTGCTCGGAGACGAGCTCCTGCAGGCCAAGGCACGGATTGTCTTTCGACACTGGCCGACGGTGCTCGCGCACCATCTCCGCCAGCTGCCCGAGCGGTGCCAGGAAGGGGT
>JAPJRA010000738.1:0-298 GCA_030824835.1 Geminicoccaceae bacterium
CGCGCAACCAGTATAATCCGGCCTACCTGCAGATCTGCCGGCGGTCGGGTATTCTCGCCTGTCGCGGCGTCGAACGGGGGTGGCCCTACCAGCCAGCGGCGACCGGGACCGAGGGGTCGACCAAGCGGTTTGTCCGCCTGCTGGACAGCTACGTCGATATCACCGGGCCTCATGACTTTCGAGCGGAACGAACCGGTCCGGATGTCCCGCTCAATCTGCCATCAAGTCGGTTTTTGCGCCCCACCGGTGCCGGGTGGCGCCCGTTCGATGGACTTCGCCTGCGGCGCATCCTCGACGG
>JAPJRA010000738.1:308-2678 GCA_030824835.1 Geminicoccaceae bacterium
CGGCAGCCGCGTGTAATGGCACGATCTTCCATCTCTGGTGGCATCCCCATAATTTCGGAGCTCAGCCGGAAGCCAATCTGGCCTTCCTCGCCCACATTCTGGCGCATTATCGCAGGTTGGCCGGTAGCTACGGCATGCTGTCGCGCAACATGGGCGAACTGGCAGGAAGAGCGGATCCAACCAATACTTCCAGCCAGCGGAACGTTGCCTGAAGGCCCCTCCGCACGGGGTCCGGGCCATCTTGAAGGGTGCCGCCGGATCAGGCGCGAGTACCATTGGCAGGCGTGTTTTGGTCGAGCATGCCACCGCTCAGGCGCTGCCGTGAAATCCCGATCCGCACCTCGGCCCCCAAGGTCTCCTTCAGCGCCACGCGGGTGAAGTCAATATGCCACTCCGATGCTGCGCGTGCCGCTTTTGGGTCCAGGGCCACGATCGCCGCATGGATGGCTACATGCTGCTCCAGCAGCAGATCGCGCACGCCCTGCCTTGGGGAGAGCTTGTCGCGGTTGTAGACTATGCCCGCGCGCAGCATCTGCCCGAATGCCCGCATGACTTGCAACAGCACAAGGTTGTGGGCTGCCTCGTAGACCGCAATATGTAGGTCGGCGTCCGCATTGGCCTCGTCGATCGGATCGACCATGCTGTGGCTGTTCTTGATGCGCCGCACACGGCTGCCGATCACCTGGAGATCGACGTCGGTCGCGCGCGCTGCCGCGCATTCGGCTGCGGCACCCTCAACGGCCTGCCGAAACTCCAGATAGTCGTCAATGGCCTCCGGCCGTGCACTCAGCAACCTGACGAGCGGATCGGTGCTGCTGGTGCCGGGCGCCGCGACGAACGCACCGCTGCCCACCGCGCTGCGGAGCATGCCCTGCCCCTGCGGCCGATGCAGCCCCTCGACGCTGCGCGAGGGGGAAACGACCAACCGCTCCGACGACTCGCGTTCGGCAGGCAGTTCCCCGCCGCATCGCAACGGACCTTCTGGAATCGGGCACCCGATATGTCTCGCCGCCGTCTTGGCGGGTCCGAACCCGTCCTCGGCCACCCTGATTTCCTACCAGCGCACCTCCTGCTCAAGCTATGGGCGGCTACTGAATCTGTCCAGAGCGTGGAAGTGACAACATACATTTCCCGTATTGACATAGATGGTCAAAAAATTTATCCACTTTGTATCCACTGGTAACCCGAGCGGACAGATCGGTCGGGCGGCACAATGGGCATTGGGGAGTGCTTGAATGCTGCCGAAGACCGCAGGTCCGGAGGGCGGCGCACGGCATCGCGTCCGAGGACGATGCCGTCCCGAATTACGTCAATCCTCAGCTCATGCGCGCGGCAGAGCGCCGCCGCGTCGACGAGTACCGATCCAGTTATCGTGCATCATCACGAGCGCAAGTAACTCGCGCTTCGTCCCCTCATCCGGAATCCATCACAGGAGCGGTCGGCGAGACCGGATTCGGTGCAAGAATCCGCAGCGCGCGCTCGGGAGAGACGTTCATGCTCTGGTCGCAAGTTTACGACCCTCTAGGCAACATATGGCTGTCGACCTTGCTCGCCGCGGTGCCAGTTCTGGTGCTGCTGGGGGCCATCGGTATTTTCGAGATCAAGGCCCATCTGGCAGCCCTGCTCGGGCTGCTCAGCGCCCTGCTGGTCGCCGTGCTGGTTTTCGGCATGCCCACCGGCATGGCCATGATGTCCGCCGTCTACGGCGCCGGCTTCGGCCTATGGCCGATCGGCTGGATCATCCTCAACGTGATCTTCCTTTACCAGCTCACCAACGAAAAAGGTGAGTTCGATATCCTTCAACGCAGTATTCGCGGCATCTCGAACGATCGGCGATTGCAGCTTTTATTTATCGCGTTCTGCTTCGGCGCGTTCTTCGAGGGTGCCGCCGGCTTCGGCACCCCAGTGGCCGTCACGGCGGCCATGCTAATCGGGCTGGGCTTCTCGCCGCTCGCCGCATCGGGTCTCTCGCTGATCGCCAATACGGCGCCGGTGGCCTACGGTGCCTTGGGCACCCCGGTGATCGCACTTGCCGCCGTCACCGGGCTCGACCTGCACGAGCTCAGCGGGATGATCGGGCGGCAACTGCCCTTCTTCTCGCTCATCGTCCCGTTCTGGCTGATCTGGGCTTTTGTCGGCTTTCGCCGGATGCTGGAGGTGTGGCCAGCGCTGCTGGTGGCCGGCCTGTCCTTCGCCGTCCCGCAATATCTGGTCTCCAACTTCCATGGCCCCTGGCTCGTCGACGTGGTGGCCGCCATCGTCTCCATGGCCTCGCTCGCGATCTTCCTGCGCTTCTGGCAGCCGGCGCGCGCTATGACCGAGGCGCCGGCTGCCAGAAGCGCAGGAAGATCGCGAGCGAGGCCATGGAGA
>JAPJRA010000739.1 GCA_030824835.1 Geminicoccaceae bacterium
CTATTACCGGATCGGCACGGTCACCATCGCCGTGCCGCCCTTGCGCGAGCGCGGCGACGACGTGGCTCTGCTCCTCGATCACTTCAACCGTCAGGTGGCGGCGCAGCGGGCCCAGGAGCTGCTGCGCTTCCCGGACGCGGTGATGGAGGCGCTGCTCGCGTACCATTGGCCGGGCAATGTCCGCGAGCTGAAGAACCTGGTCGTCCGCCTGCATCTCCTGGTCCCCGATCGAGTGGTGGGCTTCCACCATCTCCCCGCCGGCCTGGTAAGGCCGCCGCGCTCGGGCGGGCAGGAGAGCCTGCCCGAGGTTTCCACCAGCATCGAGCAGATGACCCGACAGGCCATCATCCGGGCCATCGCCGCCGAGTCGGGCAACATGACGAAGGTGGCGCAGGCGCTGGGCATCTCCCGCCCCACCCTCTACCGCAAGATCAAGCTCTACGCGATCCGGCCCGAACTCGCGCGCGCCTAGCTCGATCCGATCGCTCAGGCATTGATGATCACCTTCAGCGCCTTGTTGGCGGCCGCACTGCCGAACGTCTCGTAGGCCGTCATGATCTCACTGAACTTGAACCGGTGCGTGATCAGTCGTGCCGGGTCGATCTTCTTTGCCTGAACGGTCTTGAGCAGCATCGACGTGGTGGCGGTGTCGACCAGCCGGGTCGTGATCGAGATGTTGTGCGCCCACAGGGTCTCGAGATGAAGATCGACCTTCGCGCCGTGCACGCCAACGTTGGCGATGGTCCCCCCGGCGGCCACGATCTTCTCGCAGAGGACGAAGGTGGCCGGAATGCCCACGGCCTCGATCGCCGTATCCACGCCGCGACCGCCGGTCAGCTCCATCACCGCCGCGGCGGCATCACCGGTCGAGCTATCGACCGTGTCGGTCGCCCCGAAGCGCCGAGCCACCTCCAGCCGGTTCTGGTCGAGATCGACGACGATCAGCTGGGCCGGTGAATAGAACTGGGCCGTGAGCAAAGCGGCAAGGCCCACGGGGCCGGCGCCGACGATCGCCACCGTGCCGCCAGGCTGCACCTTGCCGTTGAGCACGCCGCACTCGAAGCCCGTGGGCAGGATGTCGCTGAGCATGACCAGCGCTTCCTCGTCCGCACCGGCCGGGATCGGGTAGAGGCTGGTGTCCGCATGCGGGATGCGCACATAGTCAGCCTGCGTACCGTCGATGAGATGCCCGAGAATCCAACCGCCCGTGGCGCAGTGCGAGTACATGCCTTTACGGCAGAACTCGCACTTGCCGCAGGAGGAGATGCACGAGATCAGCACGTGATCACCTGGCTTGAAGCTCGTGACGCCGGCGCCGACCTCCTCGACGACACCTACGCCTTCATGGCCGAGCACGCGACCGGGCTCACAGGTCGGCACGTCGCCCTTGAGGATGTGCAGGTCGGTGCCGCAGATGGTGGTCCTGGTCACCCTGACCACCGCGTCGGTCGCCGACTGCAGCGTCGGCATGGGCCGCTCCTCGATGGCCTTGTGACCCGGCCCGAGATAGACCAGCGCCTTCATCGGCTGCCTCCCGGCACGATCACGCCGCGACCGGCGAAGCGGCGGTTCTTGAAGTCGTCGAGCGCCGTGTTGATGTCCGCGAGCTTATACTGGCTGTAATGCATCTTCACCTTGCCGTCGGCGTTGAGCTCCATCAGTTCGACCAGCTCGGTGTAGTTGCCGACCAGGCTGCCGCCGACGTTGATCTCCTCGACCACAAGGTGGACCGTCGGCACCTCGATCTTGCCACCATAGCCGACGACGAACATCTGGCCGCCCTTGCGGACCATCTGCCAGCACAGGTTCTCGACCCCGAGCTCGCCCACGAAGTCGATCACCACCTGGGCGCCGCCGCCGGTGATCTGCCGGACCTGCTCGACCACGTCCGGGCCGCCGTCGAGCACGAAGTCGGCACCGAGCTCCTTGGCGAGCGCCTGCGCCGACGGCACGCGGTCGATGGCGATGGTCCGACAGCCGGAGATCGCCTGCAGGCATTGCAGAGCAATGTGGCCGAGGCCGCCCACGCCCAAAATGACGCAGTAGGCGCCGGGCCGGAGCAGCTTGGCCGCCCGCTTCGCGGCACGGTAGGCCGTGATCCCGGCATCGGCCATCGGCGCCACGTCGATGGGCGTGATGTTCGGGTTGAGCTTGATCAGCGCGCGCTCGTTGGTGATGAAGTACTCGGCAAAGCCGCCGTCGAGGCCGAGGCCGGGGAACAGGCCGTGGCTGCAGTGCATGTCCTCGCCGTAGCGGCAACTGAGGCAGATCCCGCACGAGCGCAACGGATGGCAGATCACGGCATCGCCGGGCTTGACCGACTTGACGCCACTGCCGACGTCCTCGATCCAGCCGGCGTTCTCGTGCCCCATGATGTAGGGCAGGAGCGTGCCCTTGGTGTCCATGATGTCCTTCCACACCCCCTCGATGATGTGCAGGTCGGTGCGGCACAGGCCGGCGGCACCGACCCGCACCACCACCTCGTCAGGCGCCATGATGGTCGGATTGCGAACCTCCTCGATCTTCAGCTGGACGTTCATGGCCGGGTCGTAGTCGTAGAGCCTCGCGGCGAGCATGCTGGATTCCTTGTCTTGGGTCGCTGTCGGTCGGGCGGCGCGGGGGGCTACTGGCGGCCCAGCTTCTCCGCGCCACCGCCCAGGGCCGGCCCGGCGG
>JAPJRA010000740.1 GCA_030824835.1 Geminicoccaceae bacterium
TGCAACCAGGACGACGGCGACGACGAGGAGTGCAACGGCGGCGACCCGATGAACTCGCCGAGCCAGCGGATCTGGGGCTACGAGACCACGGACGGCTCGTTCGCGCAGTTCTGCAAGGTGCAGTCGCGCCAGCTGATGCCGCGGCCCAAGCACCTGACCTGGGAGGAGGCCAGCTGCTACACGCTGGTGCTGGCCACGGCGTTCCGCATGCTGTTCGGCCATCCGCCGCATGCGCTGAAGCCCGGCGACAACGTGCTGGTCTGGGGCGGTGCCGGCGGGCTCGGCTCGATGGCGATCCAGCTGATCGCGGCCTCGGGTGCCAACGCGATCGCGGTGATCTCCGAGGAGGACAAGCGCGACTTCGTCATGTCGCTGGGGGCCAAGGGGGCCATCAACCGCAAGGACTTCAAGTGCTGGGGGGAGATGCCCGACCCCATGGATTCCGAGGCCTACGGCAAGTGGCTGGGCGAGGCGCGCAAGTTCGGCAAGGCGATCTGGGACATCACCGGCAAGGGCAACGACGTCGACATGGTGTTCGAGCACCCCGGCGCCTCGACCTTCCCGGTGAGCGCGCTGGTCTGCAAGCGCGGTGGCATGGTCGTCATCTGCGCCGGCACCACGGGCTACAAGCTCACGGTCGACGCCCGTTACCTCTGGATGCGCCAGAAGCGGCTGCAGGGCAGCCATTTCGCCAACCTGAAGCAGGCCTCGGGTGCGAACCGCTTCGTGCTCAAGCGGCAGGTCGACCCCTGCATGAGCGAGGTCTTCGCCTGGTCCGACATCCCGCGCGCCCATTTCAAGATGTGGAAGAACCAGCACAAGCCCGGCAACATGGCGGTGCTGGTCCAGGCCAAGCGGCCGGGCATGCGGACCATCGAGGAAGCCCGCGAGGACTGATCGTCCGCGGTCGGTGCATCCATCCAAGCGCGCAAGCCCAACGGGGACCCAAGATGGCGACGAAGCTGGCCGAGATTGTGGCCGATCTGCCGGATCTGCTCGACGACACCAAGGCCGCCTGCGGCGCGGCCGACCTGTTCCTGGCCGCGGCCAGGGAGCAGGTTCTGCTCAAGGTCAGCCGGGGCGGCAAGGTCGACGGCGCCCTGTTCGAGACCGAGCAGCTGGCGGCGCACGGCTTCGCCTGGCTCAAGGTCTATGTCGAGGCGCTGCGCGCGATGGACGGCTGGGGCCGGCGCCTGCGCGAGGGCGGGCGCTTCGGCGAGCGCGAGGAGCTGATCCTGCGCCTCGCGTTTGCGGAATATCTCGCCCGCATCGCCGGCGGCATCCCGATGAACCAGGTCGAGATCGTCCGCGCCTACGATTTCGGCCTGCATCCCGCCGCCGTCGAGGAGTTCCTGACCGGGCCGGTGGTGCGGCTGATCGAGGGCGCGACCCCGGCCTTGCGCCTCCGCCTGGCCGAGCTGATCCACGACGGCGATTTCGGCGATCTCGGCCTCTCCGACGACAGCCTGGACATGATCCGCGACCAGTTCAGGAAGTTCGCCGAGGAGGAGGTCAAGCCGTTCGCGCACGGCTGGCACGAGCGCGACGAGCTGATCCCGCTGTCGGTGATCGAGCATCTGGCCGAGCTCGGCGTGTTCGGCCTGACCATCCCCGAGGAGCAGGGCGGCCTCGGCCTCTCCAAGGAGGCGATGTGCATCGTCACCGAGGAGCTCAGCCGCGGCTATATCGGCGTGGGCTCGCTCGGTACCCGGACCGAGATCGCGGGCGAGCTGATCCGCTTGGGTGGCACCGACGAGCAGAAGGCCTACTGGCTGCCGAAGCTCGCCGCCGGCGAGATCCTGCCGACCGCCGTGTTCACCGAGCCCAACATCGGCTCCGACCTCGCCTCGCTCACCACCCGTGCGGTGCTGAAGGATGGTGCCTGGGAGGTCAACGGGGCCAAGAACTGGATCACCCACGCCGCCCGTGCCGACGTGATGACGCTGCTCGTCCGCACCAACCCGGCCGAGAAGGGCTACAAGGGCCTGTCCATGCTGCTGGCCGAGAAGCCGCGCGGCACCGACGACGACGCCTTCCCGATCGACGGCCTCACCGGCGGCGAGATCCACGTGCTCGGCTACCGCGGCATGAAGGAGTACACGCTCTCCTTCGACGGCTTCAAGGTGCCCGAGGCCAACCTTCTGGGCGGGGTGCAGGGCCAGGGCTTCAAGCAGCTGATGGAGACCTTCGAGAGTGCGCGCATCCAGACCGCGGCCCGGGCCGTGGGCGTGGCGGTCGATGCGCTCGAGCTTGGGCTGCAGTACGCCAAGGACCGCGTCCAGTTCGGCAAGCCGCTGTTCGCCTTCCCGCGCGTCTCCGGCAAGCTCGCCTGGATGGCGACCGAGATCATGATCGCCCGCCAGCTCACGCTCTACGCCGCGCGCGAGAAGGACGCCGACCGGCGCTGCGATCTGGAGGCGGGTCTCGCCAAGCTCAGCGGTGCGGCCGTCGCTTGGGCGGTCGCCGACAATGCGCTGCAGATCCATGGCGGGAATGGGTATGCGACGGAGTACCAGATCAGCCGCGTGCTGTGCGATGCACGCATCCTGAATATTTTCGAGGGTGCCGCCGAGATCCAAGCGCAGGTGATCGCGCGGAGATTGCTCAGCGAGTAGCAGCTCCCGCTCCGGGTACTGGCAGGAGCGGGGGTAGACCCGTTGGAATAGTC
>JAPJRA010000741.1 GCA_030824835.1 Geminicoccaceae bacterium
CTGCATCCACCGCGCGCTCGCGGGCGATGCGAGCCAGTGCCCGTACGGCGTCGAACCGAGCCGCGCGCAGGAGGGATGCCGCGTCGCCGGGAACACCGGCAAAGCTCTTGCCAAGCTGCCAGTCGGCGGTATGGAGCAGGCGCAAGGTCATGTGGCTACTGCTGTCGACCCATGCAACCTTAGCGCGATAGGCTTTTCGCTTCCAAGGCGGTCATATAGGATTGCCAGATCGTGCTCTGGTCACGGCCTAGGCGATAGAGGTTAGACCAGGAAAATATGCCGGTACTGTGACCATCGTCAAAAATGATCCTCACGGCATAGTTGCCGACTGGCTCCAGCTCGAGTATGGCGACATGGCGCTTGCCCGGCAGCGTCACCTTCTGTGCCGCCGAGTGCCCCTGCACCTCGGCGGAGGGACTCTCCACCCGCAGCAGTTCCGCCGAATAGCGGAACTTGGCGCCGTCATCGAAGTCGACCTCAAGTGCTCGCTCTGCGCGCAGAACGCGAATTTGAATAGGCCAGGCGCCGCTATCGCTACCGGTCATCGGCGCGGACCTCGTGTGGTACGCACTCGCTGTCGTCGAGCGGGCGCGCCTCGTCGACGAGCATGATCGGAATCCCATCCCGAATCGGGTAGGCCAGCCCAGCGGAATCGCTGATCAGCTCACTGTTGGTCGCATCGTAGCGCAGCGCGGTCTTGGTGAGCGGACAGACTAGCAACTCGAGAAGACGTGGATCTGGACCGGCTTCAGAGCTCGTCGCACTCAACGGGGTATCCTCTCGACCTAGTTTGGGATCAGTGCCGGGCAACGGAGCCCCCGCGCTCGGCCAGCGTCTCCATCTCCATCAGAGCAATCAGCAACCGCCCCTGGCGCTCGATATCGGGGGCTTCGAGCAGGGCCTGCTTCTCGCCCGGCTCAAACGGGCAGATCATGCACAGCGAGGTCACCAGCCCGGCCAGCGGCGCGGCCTCGATCGCATCCCAGTCCGCTTCGATGCCGTGACGGTCGAAATAGGTCTTGAGCACCACCGAAAGGCTGGCCTTCAGTGCCTGAGGCGGCGGCGTGGGTTGCAGGTCCTGGCGCCACCGGGCGAAATCACCGGTCACCTGGCGATAGGGTGTCTCGACCTCGTGCTCCTCCGCGATGTCGAAGCGGCACACGCCGGTGAGTGTGATCAGCAGGCGACCGTCACCGGTCTCCTCGACATTGCTGATCCGCCCGACACATCCCGTTCGGAAGAGCTCCGGTCTCCGCTCGTCGTCGCTGTCGTCGCGTGGCTGGATCATGCCGATCACGCTGTCGGTCTGCATCGCGTCGCGCACCATCTGCAGGTAGCGTGGCTCGAAAATATTGAGCGGCAGGTTGCCGCTCGGCAGGAGCATGGCGCCCCGCAGTGGGAAGATCGGGAACCGATTTGGTACGCTCGACGCGAGTTCTGTCATCGATCCTTCAACTAAACAGGACGGTTGACAGCATCCGACGGCCCTTCAGTGTCGCGGGATGCTTGGGCCCCAGCGCCTCGAAGAACTTAACCAGTTGCTTCCTGCCCTGATCCTCCTTCCAGTCGCGCCCGCGTTTGACGATCTGGATCAGATGGTCCATGGCCGGCTCAATCTGACCGCGCAGGAACAGGGCCGTCGCCAACTGGTAGCGAGCCTCATGATCGTTCGGGTTGGCCTCCAGGCGTGCCAGCAGCGTCACCGGATCGCCCAGGACTCCCGATTCCTCGGCGAGCGCCAGCGCCGCCCTGGCACCAGTAACTTCGACATGCCCGGCCGCCTCCTTGGGGGCGCCGTCCAGAACCTTCGTCGCCTCCGCGAACTTGCGGTCGGCAATGAGGCATCGGGCCAATCCACCGATGGCCTCCGGCATGGCAGGATCGTCGGCCAGGAGCTGCTGGAACAGGCGTCCAGCGGTGCGGGTATCACCGTTCGCCGCCGCGTCCTGGGCTGCCTCGAGCAGACCGTCGCCTTCCATCTCGCCGCTGCTGCCGATCAACCGGTCGACCAGGGCCTTGATCTGGCTTTCGGGCTGTGCTCCCGCAAAGCCGGTGACCGGCTGCCCGCCAACGAACGCATAGACGGTGGGCACCGACTGGATCCGCAGCTGCTGGGCCAGTTCCGGGTTCTGGTCGATGTCGATCTTGACCAGCCGGACCTTTCCCTTGGCGGCGCGGACCACCTTTTCCAACAGGGGTGTCAGCTGCTTGCAGGGCCCGCACCACGGGGCCCAGAAGTCGACCAGAACCGGCACAGCCTGTGACGCCTGGATCACGTCCTGTGCAAAGGTCTGGAGCGAGCCGTCCTTGACGACGTCGGCACCGCCAGCGGCGTTGGGTGCGGCTGCACCGCCGAAGAGCTGCATCGAAGCGACCTCTTTTATCGTGACGTCCGGTCGTTGGCCGAGGGTGCGCATGAACCCCACACCATACTCGCGGGTTAGATGGCCGATCGCGGCGCGGCTTACAAGGCCACGGCAGTTGGCCGGCCGGGCCGCAGGGGCGTCGCATCATCTTGTGCGCCGCCTGCCAGACCGGGCTTGCCAAGCCCGAAAGGTTCTACTAGAACCCGCCCGTCGCTGGACGCGCGGGCGTAGCTCAGGGGTAGAGCACAACCTTGCCAAGGTTGGGGTCGAGGGTTCGAATCCCTTCGCCCGCTCCAGA
>JAPJRA010000742.1 GCA_030824835.1 Geminicoccaceae bacterium
GCCGGAGGCAGCCTGTGCTGCCGTCTCCGAGGACCGGCCGGCCTGGAGGACGTTGGCCTGGAGGACGAACTGCGCCGCGCGCGGGTCATCGACAACCCTGAAGCCGCGTGCGGCGATGGCGGCGCGGATCTGCGGGGCCAGGTCCAGGTCGGGCTTGTCGGACGTGTTCTTGACGTCGACGTAGACGGTGCGTTGGTCGGGCGACACCGGATCCAGGAAGATAGTGTCGCTCATCTTGGTCTGGACATCGAGATTGCGTTTGGCAATCGCGGTGGAACCGGCAGCGCAACCGGACAGGGCCAGCATCACCACAAGCAGCCCGGCAACTTGCGGCCGGGTGGGGGACGACGACATGCAAACCTCTGCGAGCAGGTGTGGGCCGGCCCGATGCCGGCCCACCCGATATGGTTAGGCCAGCGCCTTGTGCAACTCGGCCTCGACCTCTTCCCAGTTCACCAGCTGGTTGAGGAACGCAGCCAGATATTCGGGGCGGCGGTTCTCATAGTCGACATAGTAGGCGTGCTCCCACACATCGACGCCCAGGATTGGGCGCATGCCGTGGACAAGCGGGTTCTCGCCGTTGGGGGTCTTGACCACCTTCAGCTGGTCGCCGCCCAGCGCAAGCCATGCCCAGCCGGAGCCGAATTGGGTGACGCCGGCCGTCTTGAACTGCTCCTTGAAGGCCTCGAACGAACCGAACGCATCGTCGATGCGCTTGGCCAGCTCGCCGCCGGGGTTGCCGCCGCCACCCTTCTTCATGATCCGCCAGAACAGGTTGTGGTTCCAGTGCTGGCCGGCATTGTTGAAGATGCCCTGCTTGGCGGCGTCGCCGTAGGAGCCGGTCACGATCTCCTCAAGCGACTTGCCGGCGAATTCCGTACCTTCGATCAGGTTGTTCAGGTTGGTGACGTAGGCCTGATGATGCTTGTCGTGATGTAGATGGAGGGTCTTCGCCGACATGTAGGGAGCCAGCGCTTCGTAATCATAGGGCAGATCGGGGAGCTCGAAAGCCATGTCAGCCTCGCCTTCCTGGGGGTCGCACATGAGGGTCCTCGTCGGGCTAGATAGGCCGTTTGCCGGGGCATGGAAAGGCCCGAAGCCACTGATTCGGGCCGTATCCGGGTCCCCGGCGCCATGCGCATGAGAGGCTGGCAGGCTTAGCGCTCGCCATTCGAGGCGTACCCCGCTAACCCGGCGCCAACGGCCCGGGTAACAGGGCGCCGCCGCGCACGAGATGGGGAAGCAATGCTCATTGGCATCGACTGGGGTGGCACCAAGATCGAGGGGATCGCGCTCTCGCCGGAGGGCAGGGAGCTCGCTCGCTTCCGCGAGGACACGCCCCGGCACGACTATCACGGCTGCATTCGGCTCGTCGGCGAGCTGATCGCCCGCCTCGAGCAGGCGACCGGGCAGTCCGGCAGTGTCGGCATCGGCATCCCCGGCTCGCTCGAGCCGCGCTCTCGGCTCGGCAAGGGTGCAAGCTCGACCTGGCTTTTGGGGCGGCCGGTCGAGCGCGACCTGCACGAGGCGCTCGGGCGCGAGCTGCGGATCGAGAACGACGCCGACTGCCTCGCCGCCTCGGAAGCCGTCGACGGTGCTGGGGCAGGGTACAACGTCGTGTTCGCGGTGATCCTGGGCAGCGGCGTGGGAGCCGGCGTCGCCGTGGGCGGAAGGGCGCATCACGGCCCGAACAACAGCGCCGGCGAATGGGGCCACAATCCACTGCCGTTCCCGAAGATCAGCGAGCTGCCCGGGCTGCCCTGCTACTGCGGCAAGCACGGCTGCCTGGAGACCTGGGCGTCGGGACGCGCGTTCGAGGCGGACTATGCCCGCCATGCCAACGAGGAGCTGAAGGCCGGCGCCATCATGGCCAGAGTGCGGGCCGGCGACCGGCTGGCCGGGCTGGTCTGGGATCGCTATGTCGACCGCGTGGCCAGGGGCCTTTCCGTCGTGGTCAACACGCTGGACCCCGACGTGCTGGTCATGGGCGGCGGGGTCTCCAACATCGACGAGCTCTATACGGCACTGCCTAGCGTCCTGGCAGGCTATACCTTCTCGACCGTCTTCGAGACGCCGATCCGTAAGGCGGTGCACGGCGATTCGAGCGGGGTGCGGGGTGCCGCCTGGTTGTGGAAGGACGCCTGAACTTGCAGCGACATCAACAGGAAGACAGCATGGGCAGCGACCTGCTCCAGGAACGATTCGACTTCGCCGCCGCCCTCATCGCGGAGGCGGGGGAGGTGGCGCTGGGCTATTTCCAGCGCCTGGAGTCGTTGAGCGTGCGCAGCAAGGGCCCGCAGGACATGGCCAGCGAGGCCGATCTCAACACCGAGATCCTGATCCGCGATAGGCTGAAGCAGCGCTTTCCGGAGGACGGGTTCCTGGGCGAGGAGACCGGGCAGGGCGAGATCGATTCCGTCGCCGGCATCTGGGTGGTCGACCCGATCGACGGCACGCAGCCCTTCGTGAGCGGCCTGACCAGCTGGTGCGTGTCGATGGCCTACGTGCTGAACGGGACGCTGGAGATGGGCTTTGTCACGAGCCCGGCGCGGGGCGAGCGCTTCGCCGGGCGTCGCGGTGGGGCGGCCACGCTCAACGACGAGCCGATCCGGGTCAGCGCCGCCGCCGACCTCACCAACGGCATGGTGGGCATCGGCTACTCCC
>JAPJRA010000743.1 GCA_030824835.1 Geminicoccaceae bacterium
TGGGCTCCGAAACCCGGCTATTTCGTCGAGGCCGTCTTGGGCTCGTGCGGGGCGAACGGTATCTCCTTCCACTGGACGCCATCGCCCCGCACGAGCATCCAGGTCCGCCCGTTTTTCTGGTCGATCAGGATGGTCACCTCCGATTGCTCCGCAGCCGAGCCGGCAATCGTGCCGTTATGCAACGAATACGGGGTGTCGCCCTCCGCTGCCCATGTGGGGCCAGCCAGAGTCATGGCGCCAATCGCGACGGCGGCGCTCAGCCCCGCCGGGGGCGCCCAGTTCCTCGGTTGCATCCATCGCATCGCCTGCTCCAGCTCAATGAACCTAGCCAAGCGCCCCCTCCGTCCTTGTCGCAACCGACCTCATGAACCATGGTTTGGCGCCCATGAAGCTCGGCTCGTCCGTATCATGCGGCCCACGCCCTGTCGGTTCTCCCGACGTTCACCGCATAGCTGCGTATGATGTCCGCATGACGGCCGATCGAGTCCACCGCTACATCCGCTCCGGCAGCGGAATGAACTCCGTCTCCCCCGGCACGGACTCGAAGCGGCCTTGCTTCCAGGCCCGCTTCGCCTCCTCGATCCGCTCCTTACGGCTGGAGACGAAGTTCCACCAGATGTGGCGCGGGCCATCCATGGGCTCGCCACCGATCAGCAGGAGGCGGGCTTCGGTCAGCGCCTCCACGGTGAGGCTGTCGCCCGGGCGGAAGATCAGCATCCGGCCGGACTCGAAGGTCTGGCCGGCGATTCGCACGGTGCCGCTCAGCAGGTAGGCGGCACGCTCCTCGTGAACCGCATCCAGCGGCAGCCTGGCACCCTGCGCCAGCACGGCGTCGGCGTAGAACAGGTCGGAGAAGGTCTGGACCGGGGCGGTGCGGCCGTAGAGGGAGCCCGCGATCACCCGCACGGTCTTGCCCTCGCCCTCCAGCACCGGCAGCTCGGCCGCCGCGTGGTGGGCGAAGGCGGGCGCCGTCTCCTCGTGGCTGGCCGGCAGGGCCACCCAGATCTGCAGACCGAACAGCGATTGCGGGTGCTGTCGGGCCGGGGGGTCGGAGCGCTCCGAGTGGGCGATGCCGTGGCCCGCCGTCATCCAGTTGACGTCGCCCGGCGTGATCGTCTGCAAGGTGCCCAGGCTGTCGCGGTGGACGATGCTGCCGCTCAGCAGGTAGGTGACGGTGGCGAGGCCGATATGCGGGTGCGGGCGCACGTCGATGCCCTTGCCGGTCAGGAACTCGACCGGCCCCATCTGGTCGAAGAAGATGAACGGGCCCACCATCTGCCGCTGTACCGACGGCAGCACGCGGCGGACCTCGAAGCCGCCGAGATCGCGCGCCCGCGGCACGATCACGGTCTCGACCGGATCGCAGGACGGTGCAGGGCCGATCTCGGGCGTGGTGCCTGGCTGCCAGCTCATCTCGGTCCCTCCATGATCCCGCGTGGGGCACGCCGCTCCCAGCCGCGCCACCCTAGCACGTTGACATCGTCACGGCAGCCGTGGCGCCGTCGGGCTGCACCTCCGCCGGTACGGCCCCGCCGCGCACCCGACAGGCCGGGAGGTCCGGGTCAAGCGTCGGTCTCCGGGGGATTTTTCGACCCTATCTGAGGCCAGATGTCGCAGCCGTCGGCCGCTTGTGCGCTCGCCTATGGTCATCTAGCGTTTCTACGCATTACTGCGATTGGTGCAGTATTTCGGCAAGCTGTGGCTTCGCGAATTATTGCGAGCCGGTCGGGGCGAGATTTCAATATACATTTTATACATGTGCGATCGGCAACCGGCCGGTGCCATGAAGTCGTCTCGCGCCACTATTCGGCGTCGATCCTATTTTCCATGCATTGGCTGCAATAAAAAGCGGCATGTTGACCGTACCGAAGCACACTGCGTGGGTAAAACGATGAATCTTGTGCTCCTTCTGTTGCTTTTTTGCGTCGCCGTCACAAAATCGGCGCTGGTGGAGGCTGCGGCACTGGACCGCAACGGCAGCATTGCTGTATCGGTGAAGAACTTAAGCGTACCAGTCAAGTGCGCCGAAGACGACAACATCTACCTGCCGTTCTTCTCTCCCCTGCTCCGCAGCTTCCGCATCGAGGTGGATCACCCGACCTACATCGAGGCCGTCCGCTCGGACCGCACGGCGCCCGACTGGACCGCCTGCGACATGCCGCATGACCTGGCAAACGCCCAGGAGGAGCCGCGCCGGGTGACCTTCTATCACACGCCCGACCTCTGGCTCGTGGGCTACACGCATTCCTCGACCTGGCTGCCGAATGCCGTGCCGTTCCGGGTCGGCGACCATGTCGAGCAGGGCCTCGATCTCGTGCAGCTGTGGATGACCTCGGACGGCGCGGCGGAGGAGGTGCTCGTCGTCTACCCGCAGGACGGCTACTGGCGGGTGCGCCCCCTGCCGCCCCATCACCTGGGCGAGAACGCCTATGGCAGCTCCTTTCTGGTCGGCCCGGTCGAGGTCGGGGCCCGTCCGTTCGTCGCCTTGCGCGAGATCGTCTTCGAGCCCGCGACCCGGGCGTTCCGCCTGGAGTTCGCGCGGGGCGGCTCGGCGGTGATCCGACTGGACAGCGTCGATCGGCAGCACTTGGCGCTCGACGTGAGCTTCGACGATCGGCTGCCGACCGACAAGCCGTTCGCGGCCCTGCGCTCGATGTACATC
>JAPJRA010000027.1 GCA_030824835.1 Geminicoccaceae bacterium
GGGAACCGCCAACCTCTACGACACCTCGCTGCCGGTGAAGGATGGCGGGCTGTGTTTCCGGGCCAATTTCGGGGTCGAGCGCGACGGTCAGAATCTGCTGGCCGAGGACAGCTGGCCCAAGGGCTCGGAGATCGAGGACGGATACCCCGAGTTCACCATGGAAATGCTCACCATGCTCGGCTGGGACGGTGATCTCACCGCGGACGAGCGGGCCGTCGTCGACAAGGTCGGCGGTGCCAAGGCCAACTGGAAGACCGACCTTTCCGGCGGCATCCAGCGCGTCGCCATCAGCCATGGCTGCGCACCGTTCGGCAACGGCAAGGCGCGCTGCGTGGTGTGGACCTTCCCCGATCCGGTGCCACTCCACCGCGAGCCGCTCTATACGCCGCGTCGCGATCTCGTCGCCCAATACCCGACCTGGGCCGATCGCAAGCTCAACCGGCTACCCCTGCTCTACAAGTCGATCCAGGACAAGGACTTCGCCACCGACTTCCCGATGATCCTGACCTCGGGGCGGCTGGTCGAATACGAGGGTGGCGGTGACGAGACCCGGTCCAACAAGTGGCTGGCCGAACTGCAGCAGACCATGTTTATCGAGGTCAATCCGTTCGACGCCAACAATCTGGGGTTGCGCGATGGGGGCATGGTCTGGGTGTACGGCCCGGACGGCGCCCGGATCCGGGTGATGGCGATGCTGACCGAGCGCGTTGGCCGCGGTGTCGCGTTCATGCCGTTCCATTTCGGCGGCTACTATCAGGGCGAGGATAGGCGCGGCAAATATCCCGAGGGCGCCGACCCGATCGTGCTCGGCGAGTCGACCAACACGGTGCAGACATACGGCTACGACTCGGTGACGCAGATGCAGGAAACCAAGACAACGCTGTGCCGGATCGAGGCGGCGTGAGGGGAGCTAAGTCATGGCACGGATGAAGTTTCTTTGCGACGCGGAGCGCTGCATCGAGTGCAACGCCTGCGTCACCGCCTGCAAGAACGAGCATGAGGTGCCATGGGGCGTAAATCGCCGCCGCGTTGTCACTCTCAATGACGGCAAACCCGGCGAGCGTTCCATCTCGGTCGCCTGCATGCACTGTTCCGATGCGCCTTGCATGGCGGTCTGCCCGGTCGACTGCTTCTATCAGACGGAGCAGGGCGTCGTGCTGCACAGCAAGGAGCTGTGCATCGGCTGCGGCTATTGCTTCTACGCCTGTCCGTTCGGTGCGCCGCAGTACCCGCAAGCCGGGAATTTCGGCAGCCGCGGCAAGATGGACAAGTGCACGTTCTGCTCGGGCGGCCCGGCCAACGACGAAAGCCAGGAGTTTGCGCTCTATGGCCGAAACCGGCTCGCCGAGGGCAAGCTGCCGTTGTGTGCTGAGATGTGCTCGACCAAGGCACTGCTGGCCGGGGACGGTGACATCATCGCCGACATCTACCGCGGCCGGGTTGTGGCGCGCGGCTTCGGCTCGGGCGCCTGGGGCTGGGGCACGGCCTACCAGCTGAAGAGTGGCTCGTGAGTGAGGTTTCACCCGCCGTCTGGAGCGCCAGGGTGCTGGCGGTGGTGCTGGTCCTGGCCGTGGGCTGGCTGCTTGTCGGCATGGTGCGGCAGGAGGTGCGCGGGCCGCAGCGGATGATCTGGATCGAACCCGGCCAGTATCGCGGCCCGGCTATGGACAAGCTCGACGAGGCCGAGGTCGAAACGATCGACACGCGCACGCAGCGCCAGAATTATTGAGGCGAAGGATCCAGACGATGCAGTGGCGACTGGGTGCCGTTGGAGCTTTGTTCCTGGTGTTGCTGCTGGCGATGGGACCGGTCATGGCCCAGGGCGTGCCCGAATATCCGGGCCAGACGCCGCCACCGGACATGCCCAAGTGGATGGAAGGCGCGCCCGGCGACCGCATCGTGGGCGGCAGCGACGCCCCCTTCTGGCGCGACGTCCGGCGCGGCGACCAGGGTTATGTCTCGATTCCCAACAAATCCGCCGGTGTTCTGGTCCAGTCCGGTGGCGAAAGCTGGCGCAGCTTCCGCAACGGGCCGTACCGGACCTGGGCCGGCTACATCATGCTGGGCATGGTGGCGCTTCTGTCCCTGTTCTTCGCGCTGCGGGGACGGATCAGGATCGAGGATGGTCGCTCCGGCTACCAAATCGAGCGCTTCAACGGGCTCGAGCGGTTCGCCCACTGGCTCACCGCCACCTGCTTCATCATTCTCGCCCTGACGGGGCTCAACCTGATGTTCGGCCGTTATCTCCTCATGCCGATCCTGGGCAAGGACGCGTTCGCGGCCACGGCGATGTGGGGCAAGCTCATCCATGATTTCATCGGCTTCGGCTTCATGGTCGGGCTGGTGCTGATCTTCCTGTTGTGGGTCGCGCACAACATACCCAGTCGCGTCGATCTGGCATGGCTCGCCAAGGGCGGGGGCATGTTCGGCGGGCACGCCCCGGCGCGTAAGTTCAATGCCGGTCAGAAGCTCATTTTCTGGGCCGTGGCGCTCGGCGGTCTGAGCCTCAGCCTGTCCGGTCTGGAACTGATCTTCCCGTTCACCTTCAACTTCTTCAGCGGCACACTTGGTATTCTGAACCAGATCGGGCTCGACGTCCCGGCGTCGATCTCGCCCATGGCCGAGCAGCAACTGGCCACGGTGTGGCACGGCGGGATGGCGGCCTTCATGATCGCCGTGATCATCGCGCACATCTATATCGGCACGCTCGGCATGGAGGGCGCGTTCGAGGCGATGGGGTCGGGCCACGTCGATCTCAACTGGGCTCGCGAGCATCACGATCGGTGGGTGGAGGAACTCGAGGATCGCGGCGAGATCCGGGTGCCGGCCGAATGAGCCCGCTGCGTGGAGTCCTCCTGGCGACATCGCTGCTCCTGACCGCAGGCGGTGCCGAGGCGCTAACGCCCGAGGAGGTCGGCCAGAAGGTGGCCACCGACTGGGGCGTCGAGGTTCTGCGCGTGCGACCCGTTCGCGTCGACAGCGAAGACGTCGTGGCGGTTACCGTGATGAGCCCGGCCGGCTCCTTCAACGGTGCGCTCGGCGTGACCACGCTGCTGGCCGATGCAGAGACCGGCCAGTTGGTGCCCCAGTTCCGCCACAATGCCTCCGGCTACTCTCTTCCGGCGGTGCAGCCGGGTCCGCAGCGCGATATTCCGGGTGCCGTGATCCGTGAGCGCGCCACGCGCTGAACATCGGGCCATTCTCGGCCTGTGGTGTGCCGTGCTCGTTCTAGGCCCTTCGCCGGCAGCTGCGGCGCTGATCGGTCACGGCGGCCCGGTCAAGGGCATCGCCGTCAGCGCCGACGGCAGCCTCGCCGTGACCGCGAGCTTCGACTACAGCCTGATCGTCTGGCGTCTCGCGGACGAGGCCGTGCAAAGCAGGCTGCTGGGGCATGACGGGCCCGTCAATGCGGTGGCACTCTCGGCCGACGGCGCCACGGCCGTTTCGGCCAGCGATGACGGCTCGGTCGCGGTTTGGGACGTCGATACCGGCACGCTGCAACGCCGTCTGCCCACGGACACCAAGCTGGCCGTGGTGGCGCTGTCGCCAGATGGACTGCAGTTAGCCGCGGGCGGCTGGGACGGCCTGCTCTATCGCTGGCGACTCAGTGACGGCGCGGCGGTGCCACCATTGGCCAATGATGGAGAGCGGGTGATGGCCCTGACCTTCACCGCCGACGGCGCCTTCCTGCTGGCAGGTGGGCATGAGGGCTCGCTGCGGGTCTGGCGCACCGCCGACGACGTCTCGTCGCAGCGAATTCATGCGCACGATTTCGCCCTTACCGGGTTGGTGACCCTGCCGAACGGCCAGGTCGTCACCGGCTCGCTCGATGGCACGCTGCGTCGCTGGACCTTGGCATCGGACAACGGGCCGGCGGAACTGACCGCCGACCAGCAACCCATCGCGGCCCTCGCGGTCGGCGGCAATGGCCGCTTCCTGGCCAGCGCTGACACCAAAGGCGATGTTCTCGTGTGGCGGACCGACGCGGACCATCCATATCTGGTGCTGAAGGATACCAGCGCGGCGGTATGGGCTTTGGCATTCACTCCTGACGACGGACATCTGCTGTCCGGCGGCGCCGACGGAGCGGTGCGCGTCTGGGACCTCACCACCGGTGTGCTTTCGGGTCGCCCGGTCCCGCCCAGGACGCGCACGGGCGATGGACGAGGCCCACAACTCTTCGCCAAGTGTGCCGCCTGCCACACGCTGGGGGCCGAGGGTGGCAACAAGGCTGGACCACCACTCGGCGGCCTGTTCGGGCGCCCAGCCGGTAGCGTGAAGGGATATGCCTATTCGCCTGCGCTGCGTGCCAGCGGAATCGTCTGGACCGAGGCTACCGTGGCCCGATTGTTCGACGTCGGGCCCGACCAATTTGTGCCCGGCAGCAAGATGCCTTTGCAGCGCTTGGTGAATCCAGGCGACCGGGCGGCGTTGATCGACTATTTGAAACACATGGGCGGCGCACCCGCCTCCAGCCAAACCGGGAGCACCAGCCGATGAAGGCATTCCTGCTGGGGATCGTCGCTGCCGCCGGGATAGCGCTCAGCGCCTACTTTGCCGTGCACACGCTGAATTGGAGCTCGGCCACGACCTACAGCTCGTCGACGGTCCGTCTGTGATCGACAGGCGAACCGTCGGCTAGTCGCTATTTGGGCATTGGCGGAATACGCAGAGCTTGGCCCGGGTAGATCTTGTCCGGGTCCTTCAGCATCGGCTTGTTGGCGTCGAAGATGACCATGTACTTCGACGCGGCTCCGTAGTGGGCCTTGGCAATGGCCGACAGCGTATCGCCCTTCTTGACTACATAGATCGTGGCTTCCGGCGCCGCTTCTTGGGTGGTCACGTCGTCCTCGACCTGCGCCACGCCGGCGACGTTACCCAGCGCCAGCAGCAGCTTTTCCTTCGTCGCCTGATCCACCGCCACACCGAACACCTTCACCTTGTCGCCATCGACCTCAATCTTGAGATCCTTGACGTCGAGGCCCAGTGACTTGACCTCTTCCTCGAGCGCGGCGACATCGGGCGTCGCCGGTGCGGGGGCTCCTTCGGCCTGCGTGGCGGCCGCCGAGCCGATGCCCAGCTTGCGGCCGGCTTCCTTGATGAAACTCATGAGACCCATGGCATCTCGCTCCGAATTCTGCGTTGAAGCCTACCCGCGGCAGGCCCATTTACCGTGTTCGTGCGCGCGCTTATAGTTCGTGCACGCGTCGCTAGCACGTCGTTACCTCAACTCCCGTGCGGAGCCGCGGTGCCACAGATAAGTTTCAACACGATCCTGCGCATCCTTTTAGCCTCGCTCGTCGTTGGCATGGCTATGGCGTGGTTCAACATCCAGCCGCGTGACGTGCTGCACTGGGTGACCGGAGGCATCGGCGAGGCCATGGCCAATGCACAGGCCTGGGCCGGCTGGGCAATCAAGTATGTGCTCCTGGGTGCGGTCATCGTCGTGCCGATTTGGATTCTCTGGTACCTGCTGCAGTTCCTGCGCCGCCGCTGAGCCCGGGACCGCCGCGAAAGGAAAGCCGCGTGACCAACACTGACACGCAGATTCGCACCGAGATGGAAGCTGCCGCCTTTCGCACGCTGGTGGAGCACCTCCGCCAGCGCACGGACGTGCAAAACATCGACTTGATGAATCTGGCCGGCTTCTGCCGCAACTGCTTGGCTAAATGGTACCGCGCCGCAGCGGAGGAGCGCGGGCGCGCCATGAGCTACGACGACGCCCGCGAGATCGTCTACGGCATGCCCTACGAGGATTGGAAAGCGCTGCACCAGACCGAGGCCGCAGCTGCCGCCAAGGAAGCTTTCACCCAGGCACATCGATAGGCTGCTTGCGGAAAAGCGCCCTGAATCTCTGCAGGGTGGCTGTCAAAAAAGTGTAATGATGTGAGAATTCTCACATCCAGCCAACCAGTCTAAAGCGAATATCGGCGCATACAACGTGGCGAGATAGTTGGGCGAAAGCGATCATTCCTTGGCAGCCACGGCCGGCTGGTTGGTTTTCGCACCCAGGCAAAATCCTGGAAGACGGGTGGCTTAAGGCCACCCGTCTTGCGTTCTGGCCGGTGCGTCTGCAGTCTCGCCGGCAAGCTGGTCCAGACGATCGCATTGGCGGCGATTCCGCGCAGCTGCTGACCGAGGTTGGTGCCGGCCGCAAAAGTCTCGCCTCGGCCAATGCCGGCTGTATGCACACTCAAAACGGCAGCCCAGCCGCTTCGACGCACAGCGTCAGCGGACCTTTTCCGTGGTCGTGAACAGGGCGGCGATGCGCCAGCCTTTAGCCGTCTCGACTCCGAGCATGCTGACCAGGAATCGCAGCCTATCTGGACCGGGCGCCGCCTTGCCACCGATCACGAGGGTAAGCGGCAAATGCAGATAAGCGACGGTCGGGCTGACCTCCACCGCCGTGGACCGCGCCATATCGGGCTCGACCCGCCAGACTTCGGCCTTCTGGAAGCTGGCCATCCGCGCCAGCGTCGTGTCGGGACCCCAGACAGACATACCGTCGCTCACCCATAGGAATGTCGGCGAATCCAGCAACACCGCTCGGACATGGTTTAGGTCGTGTGCGTTCTGCGCGTCAACGAACCTGGCGTAGAGCTTGCGCACCTCTTCCGTCGGCGACGCCCACGCGACGGATACCGCCGCGAGCGAGGAAATGAATGTCAGCATCGCAAGGATCGGCTTCATGCCTGCAAGCTCCAGCATTGGCGTGGGGGAACACCGCCTTCATCCCAGCGGCGCCGGCAACATGTCCCGTACCGCTCGGAGCCGCCAATGCCGGCGCTCCATGGGTACCATAGCTGCCGGAAATCGCTGGCTGATGCGCAACCTACAGGCTTGACGCTGCTCCCGAACGACGGCGACCATCGGCACTGGGATGCCATTGATCGCGAAGCTGGAGTGTGCCGGTGATCCGACATCGTTCCTCATCGGCACGGCGCATTTTGACTGTGGCAGCACTTGGACTCCTCACCGGGATCCGCATCACCCAGGCCGCGGGGTGCGGGGCGCCGGAGCTGCCATGCGACGTCCCGTTGGGCCAATACAACGTGGCCGCTCCAGCCTGGCACGAGGGCGACGGGCTACGACCCGTGGTGGTGCACTTCCATGGCGCCGGAAGCTCGGGCGCGGATGTTGTACGCGACGCGGCACTGGTCGGCCCGATCGTCAGCCACGGCTACGTAGTGATTGCACCCACCGGCCTGAGCCGCCCCGGCCGTTCCGGCGGCAGCTGGTCGTTCGGTAACCGGCCGTCACGGCGCGACGAGCTCGCTTTCGTGCGGCAGGTGCTGGGCGACGCCGTACCGCGGTTCCACCTCGACCGGGAGCGCGTCCTGCTCACCGGCTTTTCGATCGGCGGGTCGATGGTCTGGTACCTGGCATGCCAAGCGCCCGACGAGTTCGCGGCTTACGCGTCAGTGGCGGGCGGCTTCTGGGTGCCGCAGCCTTCCAGCTGCGCCGGTCCGGTCAAGCTGCTGCACACGCATGGTTGGCGCGACCAGACGGTCCCGTTGGAGGGCCGACCCCTACGTCCGGGTCTGGCGCAGAGCGACATCTTTGCTGGCCTTGCCTTATGGCGCAGCGTCGATGGCTGTGTCGGCGAGCGCCCCGACACGTTTGACACCGACGGGACGTTCTGGCGCCGAACCTGGAACGACTGCAGGCCTGGCACGACGCTTGAGCTGGCTCTGCACCAAGGCGGTCACGAGGTCCCGGAAGGGTGGCCCACACTGGCCCTGGACTGGTTCGAGAGCGTGGTCCCCGGCGCGGACTGACCGCTGCCACCCGCCTCCAGCCAGCACTGAGCTCCCAGCGCCGCAGCACGGCCGGTGGCCAGGACCGCCTGCAGCAGGTATCCTCCCGTGGGAGCCTCCCAGTCGAGCATCTCCCCGGCAACAAAGGTCCCAGGGCGGCGATGCAGCATCAGCTGGTCGTCGAGTTCGGCCAGCGCTACGCCGCCGGCCGTCGATATCGCCCGAGCCAGAGACTGAGGCGCCGCGAGCAGGAGTGGCACGGCCTTGATCAGCGCCGCTAACCGCTCAGGCTCACCAGGCAATGGGCCGCACTCCCGCAGCAGATTGATGGCCACAGGTTCCAGCCCTGCCCCCTTGCGTAGCGTGTTGGTCAGCGACTGGGCAGCTGGCACCCGGGCCAAGCGCGCAGCGAGCCTTGCCGTGGGGGTATCGGGCCGAAGGTCGACATGCACGGTCGCTGGGCCCGTAGCGGCGATAGCATCGCGCAGACGTGAGGAGAGTGCGTAGACCACCCCGCCCTCGATACCATACTCGGTCACCATCGCTTCCCCTGGCACCGTCCTCCCGTGGAAGGTCAACGTCACCTTCTTCAGCGGCTGGCCGGCAAAACGGCTGCGGAATTGTTGGCTCCAGGCGACCGTGAAGCCACAATTAGCCGGCCGCAGGGCTGTGATCTCGATCCCCGTTGCCGCCACCGGTGCTACCCAGCTCCCGTCGGCGCCCAGCCGCGGCCAGCTGGCGCCACCAACGGCCAGCACCGTCGCCGCCGGGGAGACCACAGCGCTGGATCCGTCGGGCAGTCGAAACACCAAATTGCCGTCGTCGTCCCAGCCGGTCCATTCATGCGCTGTCTGCAGCCGCACCCCCTGCTTGCCCAGCCGCGCGAGCCATGCACGCAGGAGTGGCGATGCCTTGAGGGCCAGCGGAAAGATCCGACCACTCGAGCCCACGAAGGTATCCTGCCCCAGTCCGTGAGCCCAGGCGCGCAGGGAGGCTGCCGGAAACCCGTCGATGATCGGGGTCAGCCAGTCCTCTGCGGCACCGTAGCGGGATAAGAACGGCGCCCGGTCCTCGGCGTGGGTCAGGTTGAGTCCACCGCGCCCGGCCAGCAGCAGCTTGCGCCCGACACGCGGCATCCGCTCATAGAGCGTCACATTGTAGCCGGACGCACTCAGCGTCTCCGCGGCCATCAATCCGGCCGGGCCGGCGCCGACCACCGTAATCAGTCCTTTCGAGGTCGGGATGACGCTCACCGGCACCAAGAACGGGCAAGATCGGCGTAGAGCTCGGTCGCCTGCTCGATCCGCAGCAGCGAGCACCACTCGTCGGTCTTGTGTGCCTGCTCTGTCTCACCTGGCCCGAGGATCACCGTCGGTGGGCTGCCATAAGCTGGCGTCAGGTAGCCGGCGTCGGTGGCAAACGGCACCGGTGCCAGTGGCGTCGACCGTCCGGTGATAGCGGCCGCTCGCTCGGCCACCTGTGCCAGCCAGTCGCCCCCGCCGTCGGTCCACAGGGGCGGCGCGTCGACCAGTAGCTCGATCTCGGCATCGGGCAGCAGCGTTGCCAGCTGTGCCACGACCGATTGCCCACTCTGGCCGGGGATGGGTCGAATATCGATGCCGAGAATTGCCGAATCAGGCACGGAATTGAGGTTCAGACCGCCTTCGATCCGCCCGAGATTGAGGGTCGGCCGGCCCAGGCCAGGATGGATGATGCCGCCGAAGTCATGGTCGGCCAAGAGCACCGCCGCCCGTGCAGCCTTGAGGACGGCGTTGTCGCCCTCGTGAGGCATTGAGGCATGCGCGGTGCGGCCGGCAAAGCGTAGCCTGATCCAGATCACGCCGCGATGGCCCAGCCGCGGCGCCAGACCCGTGGGCTCGCCCACCACCAGCGCACCGACCTGCCCCAAGCTGCCGGGAGTCTCGACGACTCGACGGGCCCCCGCGCAGCCGATCTCCTCGCCGGCCGTCAGCACCAGCTCGATGCCGGCACGCCGTCCCCGATCGCGGGCGGCGTCGATGGCGGCCACGACCATGCCAGCGACACCACTCTTCATATCTGCAGAGCCGCGACCGAAAAGCCGGTCGCCATCGGCCTCGCCGCTGAAAGGGTCGCGGCGCCACGGTGCCTCGCCCAGTGGTACGATGTCGACGTGGCCGGTAAAGCCGATCGCCGGCGCATCCGCGTCGCTGCCGTTGATCCTGGCGATCAGGTTCGGGCGGCCGGGCGCCAAGTCGACGCAATGGACCGCGAACCCCGCTCCCTCGAGCAGGCCACCCAGAATGCCGATGGCGCGTTCCTCGCCACCTGGCGGGTTGATCGTGTTTTCCTGCAGCAGCCGGCGGGTGAGCGCCACCGCCTCGACACCGAGTGCCATACCGAGCCTTTCCTGATGAGACTGATGGCCTGATCCTGGGCACCCGCAGCACGCCTGTCCAGCCTCACGGCTCAGGCTGCCTCGGCCAGCAACTCCTCGACCAGTGCCGGCACCAGCAGCCCGGCAGTACCCTGCCGGCACTCCGCAAAGGCGGAGCTCATGACTGAGTCCTCGAGATTGACCTCGATGGTCCTAGCGCTGCCGGCCGCACGAACCGTCGCCACGAAACCCGCTGCGGGGTAGACCTGCCCGGAGGTGCCGATGGCCACGAACAGATGGCACCGCTCCAGCGCCGCATAGATTTCGTCCATGCGGTATGGCATCTCGCCGAACCACACGATGTCGGGTCGGAGCCGCCCGTGCCGGGCACAATCAGGGCACCTGGACGTGATGCCGAGGTCCCCTGACCAAGCGGACGAACGTCCGCAATCGAGGCACCGGGCACGCATCAGCTCGCCGTGCATATGAATGAGCTGGCGGCTGCCCGCCCGCTCATGCAGGTCATCCACGTTTTGCGTGACGATCAGGACTTTCCCGGGCCAATCACGCTCGAGACGAGCCAGCGCCAGATGGGCCGCGTTCGGGACGATTGCAGGATCGCGGAGCTGCGCGCGCCGCTGATTGTAGAACCGCTGCACGAGAGCCGGATCACGGGCGAATGCCCCCGGCGTCGCCACCTCCTCGACCCGGTGCCCTTCCCATAGGCCACCGGCACCACGGAAGGTTGCCAAGCCAGACTCCGCGGACACACCGGCGCCCGTGAGGACGACAATCGATCCTGCCGCACTTGGCCCAATTGAGAGTGGGCCTCGACGTCCCGGTTCCATATCAGGGCTTGTCAGTATGGCAGCGGTCCCAATGCCGCTCGCAGCGGCCGGTCGGCGCCAAGTCATGCACTATGAGAGATGGCTCGCCGGGGTCGGCGAAGATGCGAACTACGAGTTCTCGATTTCCCTACTCCCAACTACGCCAGAGCCGCCCAAAATGCGTAAGCGCGACCGGGATCGCGCAGAAGCACTACGCCTCGCCGGCGGCCGGAAGCCCTCGCTGAGGGACCGAGCCGTCGCCCTGGCCAATGAGCGCGGCGTGGTGCGGACGCGCGATCTAACGGACATCGGGATCCCTCGCTGTTACTTGGCCCGCATGTGCGAAGAGGGCCTGCTTATAAAGGTCGGATATGGCCAGTATCGCGCGGCCGATCGTCAGGCGGCTTGAGGGGCGGAGGACGCTGACCGAGGTCCGGTGAACCATGCCGCCGCCAAGCGGGCATCTTGATCCATTTCGGATCGAATTTATGCAAACGCGTCGCAATAGCATTAACTTATCGGGCGGACTACAGTCCTGTCGGCCGTGCTGCCGATCCGAGTCGGCTGCGCTATCTCAGGGTGAAAATTCCGGCGGGTCATTCCCATATTGGTTGAGGCGGTTGCCGCTCGGCCGGGCACGTAAATTCCGGAGGTGCCATGACAGGAGGTTGCCGGAATCACAGGAGGAGTTCCGATCGCTGGAAGCGCCTATCGAACTGAGACATCTGCGCTATGCGGTCGCCGCTGCGCACTACCGCAGCTTTCGGCGGGCGGCTGAGGCGCTTGGGGTCAAGCAATCGACCTTGAGCCGCTGCATTTCGCAATTGGAAGAGCGTCTGGGCGTCGTGTTGTTCGAACGAACCAACGGGGGTGTTCGGCTGACTACGGCTGGCGTCGAGATATTGCGGACCTCTCGGCATCTCGTCGACACGGTCGATCATATGGCCGCAACCGCCAAGGACATAGGCAGGGGCGAGGCTGGCCGCCTCACAATCGGGTTCTACACTTCGCTGTCGGCCGGGAACCTGCGGGCCAGCCTGATCGAGTATGCGTCGCGGTTCCCGAAGGTCGAAATCCAGACATATGAGGGTGCACGCGCATGCCTGTTCGCCGGCGTCGACGCTGGACGGCTCGATGTCGCCATCGTGACGGGTGATCCGATCTCTCGCGAGGGAAAGGTCATGGGTCTCTGGAGCGAGCGCATCATGGTCGCGCTGCTTGAAGGTCACCGATTGGCCGGCAACAACATCGTCTATTGGACCGATCTGAAGGACGAGACCTTCCTCTTCAGCCAGCGTGATCCCGGGCCGGAGATCCAGGATATCTTGCTGGCGAAGCTCGCCGCGCCGGGCGAGCGGCCCAAGGTCATCAGTCACGACGTCAGCCGCGAGAACATCAAGAGCCTCGTGGGAGCGGGCTTCGGCGTCAGCCTGATGTGCGAAGCCTGCGTCGGGGCTTCTTATACAGGCGTAGTTTACCGCGAGGCGCGGGACGGCAATGGCCCAAGCCGGATCAACTATGCAGCCTATTGGCAGGGCGACAACGACAATCCGGCGCTGGCGGGTTTCATCAACCTGCTGCAAAAGCGCTATCCCTCCTTGCCCGCGGGCGACTGACGCGGCCGCCGCGCCTTCGCGAATCCGCGATCGGTGGCCATGAAGCGCTCCACCATGGGGACGATCAGCTTGGCCGGGTCGCTTACCGGATGGCCGGTCTCGCGGGCCAGGATTTCCGCGTAAGCGACCAGGTCACGATGAACGGTCGCTGGAAATTCAACCGTGAGCTTGACCGGCTTGTCGTCGGCAACGGCCCCGAGCTTCAGCTTTGCCATGTCAGCCTCCGTAGGGTTCGAGGACGAGGTCGCGCGTGACGATGACGCGAACGGGGAACCCTGGGCGGATCGTCAAGGTCGGGGCGATGTTCAATTGGCGGCGAACGATCTGCTGACCGGCATCGTTGATCGTGTCCTGCCCGCCGTTGCGGATAGCCTGGATCAGGCGGTCGTCGTCGTTGGTGGCGAGCTCTGCCCCAATGCTCAGCAGCGTGGACAAGCCCGCCGCCTTGGCGAGATCCCACCAGTGATAATCGACGCCATCTTGGAGACCGGCATAACCTTCGGCATCAGCGCCAGGTTGCCGCTCGAGCACGATCGAGCGGCCGTTCGGGAAGATCAGCCGGTTCCAGACGAGCAGCACGCGGCTTTGGCCGATCTGAACATTGTTGTCGTACTGGCCGATGATGCGCGTGCCCTGGGGCACAAGAAGGATGCGGCCCGTCGGGCTGTCATAGATGTTCTCCGTCACTTGCGCGGTGACCTGGCCCGGAAGATCGGAGCGGATGCCGCTGATGAGCGCGGCCGAAATCACGGCGCCCGCCTGAAGGATGTTCGGCGACGCCGGAGCCGCTATGCGATCCGGCGAGACGGTGCGGCGATCAGCAGGGGCGTTGAGAAAGGCGAGTTGCCGATCCTGGGCCGACGGCGTTGCTGGCTGGGGAGCAAGCCCGAGGCTGGCGAGGTCAGGCGTCGGTGGCGGAACAACCGTCGCAGTGCCAGAGGCTGATGGTGGCGTCGGCCGGTTCTCCGTGCCGGCGAAGAGCTTGGCGGTGCGAGCGCTCTCGATTTCCTGCAGGCGGCGTTGCTCCTCGGCGCTGAGACCGGGATTGGGTGCTACTCCGCCGGGGTTGGGCATAGGCTGGCCGCGATTCTGCGCGCTGAGGATAGGACGGCCGAGGTCACCGGGAAGCGGTGGGCCAAGCTGAGGCACACCGCTGTAGTCGCGGGGCAAGCCCGCCAGGCCGTCGGCGGTCGATCGGTTTTCGGTCGAATAAAGTTCTTCGGCGGACTTGCCGCCGTCGCGCGTCTGAAGGGCGTAGATCAGCGCTCCGCCCAGGCCCACGCTCGCCACGAGACCAATGCCGGCGAGCACCTTGCGCGACAGCCGCGTAACGCGCGGAGCCTCCGCACGAAGCCGCATCGGGGCGGCCGCGTCGGCGGTCGACCCGGTCAGCGGCACATCCTCATCCTCTTTCCGGGCTTCAGGCTCGCTCACGACGCCGGCCTCCCGTCGGTGCGGGTGATCCGAACGCGATTCTGGTGGTCACCGGCCCCGAAGCGCAGCTCGGCGGCCGCGAACAGACGATCGACGATCATGTAGTTGCCGCGGACGCGGTAATTCACGAGTTCGGAGGTGTTGCCCTCGGGGCCGACCACGAAGAGCGGCGGCATCTCGCCCTGGCCGATACCACGCGGGAATTCGATGAAGACCTGCCGTCCGTCGTCATAGGCCCGCAGCGGCCGCCACGGCGCACGGTCGCCCTCGATCGCATAGCGGAAGTTGATGTTGGCGAGGTCGAGGCCGGTGGCGATGGGACGCGCGGCCTCGGCCTGCGCGTTCTGGCGGCGCAGGGCGATGAGCTGATCCTGCGGGTACTGCCACGAGACCGACGCCATATAGGTGCGCTCGGTCGAGCGCAGCTCCATGTGATACGTCCGCAGATTGGTGTTGATGACCAGGTTGGTCATCAGGTCGGCGCGGGTTGGCTTCACCAGGATGTGGACTTGCAGAGTCGCGCCCGAACCGCTCTGCGTGTCGCCGATGATCCAGCGGACCGTGTCGCCAGCGGCCACCGGCCCGGAGCCCACGAGCTGCTCGCCGGGCTGCAGGGCGATATCGGTGATCTGACCAACGGCGGTGTAGACCTGATAGAGCGCTCCGCCAGTGTACGGATAGACTTGCATCGCATTGATGAAGCCGTCGCGGACTGGTTGCACGCGCGCAGCCGCATTGGCTTGATTGACGCGGACCGTCGGATCGGTCGGCTCTGGGGTTCGGCGCGATTCTTCAACGGGCTTCATCTGTCCCGGCAGCGGTAGCGGACGCGGAAGCTCCACTACCTGCACCGGTCCCGGTGGATCGGCCATCTGCACGGCAGGCGTCGCGTCGTCATAGGATATCTCAGGCGGTTTCTGTGTCGTGGCGCAGCCGGCTAGCGCAGTTGCTGAAAGCAGCAGAGCCGCGAGTGTGGAAGTGCGAGAAGCCGGGTTTCCGGCTTTACGGAAAGACGGCTTCATTGCCCAAGCTCCCGTGA
>JAPJRA010000744.1:0-498 GCA_030824835.1 Geminicoccaceae bacterium
ATGTCCTCGGGCGCACCGCGCCGATAGCCGGCGGCGGCCAGGATGCCGGGATTGTCGTCGAACACGACCACCTCGGCCCCGGCAGCGGCCAGCGCGGCGGCGACGGCACGGCCGCTCCGGGCCAGGCCCAGCACGCCGACCTTCTGGCCGCGATAGCGCTCCAGCCCGGCCACCGCGCTCACCGCAGCTTCAAGGTGGAGAGGCCCACCAGGGCCAGGATCATGGCGATGATCCAGAACCGGATCACGATGGTGGCCTCCTGCCAGCCCATCTTCTCGAAATGATGGTGCAGCGGCGCCATCCGGAACACCCGCTTGCCGGTGAGCTTGAACGACGCGACCTGGACGATGACCGAGACCGCCTCGAGCACGAACAGCCCGCCGATGATCGCCAGCACCAGCTCGTGCTTGATGGCCACCGCCACCGCACCCAGGGCACCGCCGGTGGCGAGCGAGCCGGTGTCGCCCATGAAGACCATGGCCGGCGGGGCGTTGAACC
>JAPJRA010000744.1:508-2652 GCA_030824835.1 Geminicoccaceae bacterium
CCACAGAACACCGCCAGCTCGCCGGTGCCCGGGACGTGCGGGATGCCCAGATAGCCCGCGAAGATCGCGTTGCCGGCGAGGTAGGCGATGAGCGCGAAGCTGCCGGCGGCGATCATCACCGGCACGATCGCGAGCCCGTCCAGCCCATCGGTCAGGTTGACCGCGTTGGACGAGCCCATCATCACCAGCGCCCCGAACAGCGGGAAGGCCAGGCCCAATGGGATCACCACGTCCTTGAACACCGGCACGGCGACGCCGGTGGCCATCGGCGGCGTGCCCAGGCGCATCAGCATGATGGCAGCTATGATGCCGATGCCACCCTGCGCCAGCAGCTTCAGCCGCCCCGACAGGCCGCCGCTCGAGCGCTTGGTGAGCTTGAGATAGTCGTCGGCAAAGCCGATAAGGCCGTAGCCGAGGGTCACCACCAGCACGATCCACACATAGACGTTGCTGAGGTCGGCCCAGAGCAGCGTCGCCGTGGTCAGCGCCAGCAGGATCAAGACACCGCCCATGGTCGGCGTGCCCTTTTTGGTCAGCAGATGGCTTTCCGGCCCGTCGAGACGGATGGGCTGGCCCTCGCGCTGCTTCTGCTTGAGCCAGCGGATGAGCCCCGGCCCGATCCAGAAGCTGACCAGCAGGGCCGTCATGACGGCGCCGCCGGTGCGGAAGGTGAGATAGCGGATGACGTTGAACACGCCGAACTGGTCCGCGAGCGGATAGAGCAGGCTATAGAGCATGAAGCTGCGGTCCTCACTGCACCGCTCGCGATTCGGAGGTGACGAAGCCCTCGGTCAGCGCATCGACGACGCGCGCCATCCGGCTACCGAGAGAGCCCTTGACGAGCAAGACGTCGCCGGGCCGCAGCGCTTCCACCACGGCGCGGGCCAGCATCGTCGACTCGCTGGCATGGGCGCCGCGCCGCGATTCCGGCAGGGTCTCGTGGAGCCGGGCCATGTTCGGCCCGCAGGTGAATACCAGATCGACGCGGGCGCTTTCCACCGCTTGCGCCAACGCTGCATGCAGCGGGCCGGCTTGCTCGCCCAGCTCCAGCATGTCGCCCAGCACGGCCAGCCGCCGGCCCGGCGCCTGGCCGAGAACGGCCAGCGCCGCGCGCATCGAGGCCGGGTTCGCGTTGTAGCTCTCGTCGATCAGCAGGGCCTCCCCGCCCGGGACAGCCAGCCGGCGGCGCTGCCCACGGCCGGCCGGCGGGCGCAGATCGGCCAGCGAGCCGGCGGCGTGGGCGACGTCGGCACCCAGGGCGTCGGCGACGGCCAGCACCCCCAGGCTGTTCATGGCCACGTGCTCGCCCGGGACCCCGAGGCGGTAGGCCAGGCGATTCCTGCCGTGAAGCAGCACGACCTCGCTGCGATCGGGGAAAAGGCGGACATCGTCCAGCCGCCAGTCGGCGTCGGCATGGCGGCCGAAGCCGACGATTCGCGCCACGCCGGCGCGGCGCGCGTGATCGGCCATGCGCGTGAAATGCTCGCTGTCGCGGTTGAGCACGGCGACGCCGCCGGGCTCGAGGCCCTCGAAGATCTCGGACTTGGCGTCGGCGATGGCCTCGATCGAAGGGAAGAACTCGAGATGGGCCGGGGCGATGGTCGTGACCAGCGCCACGTGCGGCCGCACCTGGGCCGTCAGCGCGCGGATCTCGCCCGCATGGTTCATGCCGATCTCGAACACGCCGTAGGTGGCGCCCTCCGGGAGGCGCGCCAGGCTCAGCGGCACGCCCCATTGATTGTTGTGGCTGGCGGCACTGGCATGGGTAGGCGCCTGCCGCGCCAACACATGCCGCAGGGCCTCCTTGCTGCCGGTCTTGCCGACGCTGCCCGTGATGCCGGCGACCCTGGCCCGGCTGCGCGCGCGACCGGCGCACCCCAGCCGCTCCAGGGCCGCCTGGGTGTCGTCCACCAGGACGAGCGCAGTGCGGTCGGTGACGCCGTCGGGCACCCGGCTGACGATGGCGCCCGCCGCACCATGGTCGAGCGCCGCGGCGACGAAGGCATGCGCGTCGCGATGCGGCCCCGTCAGTGCCACGAACAGATCGCCGGGGGCCAGGGTGCGGGTATCGATGGAGACGCCGGCAGCGACCCAGTCACCCGAGGTCGTGCCCTCGGTCGCCGCCGCTACCGCAGCTGCCGTCC
>JAPJRA010000745.1 GCA_030824835.1 Geminicoccaceae bacterium
GGTCTCCAGCATGAGGTCGACATCGTCGCGGGTGTCGGCGTCAACACCCGTGGCGGGCGGGCTCGTCTGTTCCATGGGCCCTCGTCCCTGGCGCGGCATATTACGAGGACCGGCTTGCGGCGTTACGGCCGGCACGTCAAGCGAAGGCTCAGCCGACTTTGACCGCCGCGAAGGTCGCCGCCGGTGCCAGCAGCTGGTCCTGGGCCGCGATCAGCTCGAGCTCGCGCGAGCCGGCCCGGTGGGTCGCCTCGACCAGTGCGTACATCGCCGAGACCGCATGGCTGAGGGCCGCATCCAGTGTCTCGGTCTTCAGCCAGTATCCCAGGAACAGCGCCGTGAACGCGTCGCCGGTGCCGTTCAGCGAGATTGGCAGCCGCGGCGTGCGGCAGAGCCAGCTCGCCTCGGCGCTGTGGGCGAGGATGCCCAGATCATGGCCGAGGTCCAGGCTGGTGCAGACCACGATGCGCGGCCCCGTCGCTCGGACGGTGGCGGCCGCGGCCACGGCCTCCTCGAGGCAGGCGATGCTGCGGCCGGCAAGCCAGGCCAGCTCGAACTGGTTGGGGGTGACGATGTCGGCCGCCGGCACGGCATGGTCGCGAAAGAACTCCGGGATGCCCGGGCGGACGAAGAAGCCCCTGCCCTCGTCGCCCATCACCGGGTCGCAGGCATAGAGCATGTCGGCGCGCTCGGCCCGCACGCGGGCCACCGTCCGCAGCACCGCGGCGCCGAGGCTGGGGTCGCCCAGATAGCCCGACAGCACCGCCCGCGTGCGCGGGATGGCGCCGCGCTCGGCCACGCCCTCGATCAGCTCCTCGACCCAGTCCAGCGCCACCCCACGCCCGCGCCAGGCGCCGTAGCCGGTATGGTTGCTGAACAGCACCGTGTTCACCGGCCAGACCTCGAAGCCCAGCCGCTGCAGCGGGAACACCGCCGCACTGTTGCCGACATGGCCGTAGGTCACGGCCGACTGGATCGAGAGGATGCCGTCCTGCATGGCCCCTTCAAAGCGCGCCCGCGTGCCGGACGCAAGACCACAACCTCGACAGTGTGGGCGTGGCTGCCTATCTGCTGACGCATCACCGGTGCGCGGGAGCAGCCATGAGCGACGATCCGGCCGATCTGCGACGGCACTACGACCGCGACGTCCTGCTCGAGGCCGACGCTGATCCCGACCCCGTGCACCAGTTCCAGCGCTGGTTCGAGGCGGCGCTCGCGGGCGAGATCTACGAGCCCAACGCCCTGGCCCTGGCCACGGTGGGCCCGGATGGACGGCCGTCGCTGCGCATGGTCCTGCTCAAGGGCTACGACGCGGCCGGGTTCGTGTTCTACACCAACCTCGAGAGCCGCAAGGCCCTGGAGCTAGCCGACAATGCCCATGCGGCGCTGCTGTTCTGGTGGGACCGGCTGCATCGGCAGGTGCGGATCGAGGGCCCGGCGACCCCGGTGGGCGCGGCCGAGGCCGATGCCTACTTCGCGACCCGGCCGCACGGCAGCCGGATCGGCGCCATGACCTCGCCACAGAGCCGGGTGATCGGCGACCGGGAATCGCTGGAGCGGCGCTTCGCCGAGCTGGCGGCCGCCCACCCCGGTGACGTGCCGCGACCGGCGCACTGGAGCGGCTTTCGCATCCGGCCGGAGCAGTTCGAGTTCTGGCAGGGCCGTCCCAGCCGCCTGCACGACCGGCTGCGTTACACACGTGTGGGCGATGCATGGCGGATCGAGCGTCTGGCACCTTGACGTGCTATGACCGGGCCATGACGAGGGCGTCACTCGAGGGCAATTCATGAGCGAGCGCAAGACGGTCTTCATCACCGGGGCCAGCCGCGGGATCGGTCACGCCACAGCGGCCTATTTCGTCCGTCGCGGCTGGCGGGCGGTCACCGCCTCGCGCGAGGAGGTGCCGCCGCAGTGCCCGCGCAACGAGCGGCACGCCCACATCACCGTCGACCTCGAGCAGACCGACGCGCTTCCGGGCACGATCGAGCGCCTGCACAACATCCTGGGCGGGCAGCGGCTGCATGCGCTGGTCAACAATGCCGGCTACTCGCCCAAGGGCGAAGGCGGCGCGCGGCTGGGCTGCCTCGACAGCGACATGGCAGTCTGGCAGCAGACCTTCGCCATCAACTTCTTCGCGCCGGTCTATTTCAGCCGCACCTGCGCCCCGCTCCTGGCCGAGACCGGCGGCTCGATCGTCAACATCACCTCGATCGCCGGCAGCCGCGTCCACCCGTTCGCCGGCAGCGCCTACAGCACCTCAAAGGCTGCGCTGACGGCGCTGACCCGCGAGCTCGCGGCCGACCTGGCCCATCTGGGCATCCGCGCCAACGCGGTCTGCCCGGGCGAGATCAACACGGCCATCCTCTCGCCCGGCACCGAGGACATCGTCGAGCGCATCCCGCTGCGCCGCCTGGGCTCGCCGGACGAGGTGGCGGCCGCGATCTTCTATCTGTGCAGCGACGAGGCTTCCTACATCACCGGGGCCGAGATCCCGGTCAACGGCGGCCAGGACGTCTACTGAGCTCGAACCGCCGGTGCGTCAGGAGCAGGCGGCCGGCGTCGCCGTGCAGGCGGCCTTGAGCAGGACCGGAACGTTGCTCTTGGAGAAGCGCGAGGCGCCCTGCTGCTTGATCGCGGTGCTGCCCGTGTTGT
>JAPJRA010000746.1 GCA_030824835.1 Geminicoccaceae bacterium
GCCATCGGCCCCGGCATGGGCGTCTTCTCGCGCTACACCGCCGTGCTCGAGGCCGACGACAGCCCGATGACGGTCAAGACCGCGCTGCAGCTGATCAACGCCGAGCTCGACGAATATCTCGGCGGCATCCAGGGCGAGTTCGACGCTGATACCCGCTTCGCCATCACCTGGTTCGAACAGAACGGCATGGGCAAGGGCGATTATGGCGTGGCCGACAACCTCGCCCGCGCCCGCGGCATCTCGGTCGACAGCGTGAAGCACGCCAAGATTGTCGAAAGCGCGGCAGGCAAGGTGCGGCTCTTGAAGCGCGACGAGCTCGACCCCGACTGGGCGCCCGAGGAGGACGGGCATCTGACTATCTGGGAATGCCTGCAGCACCTCGTGCGCCTGCACGAGAAGGAGGGCCTTTCGCACGACGCCGCGGCGCTGCTCAAACGCTTCGGGCCCCAGGCCGAGGCGGTGAAGGATCTGGCCTACTGCCTCTATGACATCGCCGCGAACAAGCGGCGCGAGGCGTCCGAGGCCACGGTCTACAACGCCCTGATCGCCGACTGGTCCGAGCTGAGCCAGATGGCCGCCACGGTTTCGCTGGAAGGGCGGAACCGGCAAGCACGATTTGAACTGTAAGGGTTTCCGAGATGGCCAAATCTACCCGTCAGCATGTGTTCGAGGGCATGGAATTGCTGCCCGAGGCGCTGATCCCGTTTGTCGAGAAGCGGCTGGAAAGCTCGCTGCAGGGCCATTGGCAGGTGCAGGTGGTCGAGCGCGTCCGGGGCTTGCGCCCCAATGGTGACGGCCAGGTGAACTGGGACCAGCAGGGGCTGTTACAGGCCATGATGGCCTTCTGGAAGGACGCCTTCGCGATGGTGCTGGGGCATCCGGAGCGGTCCTACGTCTCCGAGCTGCTCGACGTGCGCAACAAGCTCTCGCACAACGAGGCCTTCACCTATGACGACGCAGAGCGCGCGCTCGACACGATGCGGCGGCTGCTGGAATCAGTCAGCGCCAAGGAGACCGCGGAGAAGATCAGCGCCTCGCGCGACACGATCCTGCGCACGAAATATGCTGAGCTGGCGCGGAACGAGGAGCGCAAGAAGACGCAGCGCTCGGACATCTCGGTGGACACGGTGGCCGGACTGTTGCCGTGGCGCGAGGTGGTCGAGCCACACCAGGACGTGGCCACGGGCGAGTTCCAGCAGGCCGAGTTCGCCGCCGACCTCGCCAAGGTGCACAATGGCAGCGCGCCGTCGGAATACCGCAATCCGCGCGAGTTCTTCGCCCGGACCTATCTGACCGAGGGGCTCAGCACGCTGCTGGTCGGCGCGGCGAAGCGGCTGGGCGCCGGCGGCGGTGATCCGGTGGTCGAACTGCAGACGAACTTCGGCGGCGGCAAAACGCATTCGATGCTGGCGCTTTACCACATGGTGAGCGGGACGCCGGTGGAGGATCTGCCGGGGCTCGACCAGCTTCTGTCGCGGAGCGGGCTGACCGTGCCGGGCAAGATCAACCGCGCCGTGCTGGTGGGCACCTCGCGCGGTCCGCAGGACGTGATCTCGCCGGAGGGCGGCCGGAAAATCCGCACGACCTGGGGCGAGCTGGCGTGGCAGCTAGGCGGCGCCGAGGCGTTCGAGATGCTGGCCGAGAACGACGAGCGCGGGATCGCGCCGGGATCGAACCTCCTGGAGGCGCTGTTCAAGACGTATTCGCCCGCATTGATCCTGATCGACGAGTGGGTCGCGTACCTACGCCAGATCTACAAGGTGGAGGGGTTGCCGTCCGGCTCGTTCGACGCGAACCTGTCCTTCGTGCAGTCCCTGACCGAGGCTGTGAAGGCGAGCCCCGGCGTGCTGCTGGTGGCCTCGCTGCCCGCCTCGCAGATCGAGGTCGGCGGCGAAGGTGGACAGGAGGCATTGGCGCGTCTGAAGCAGACCTTTAGCCGCGTCGAGTCGTCGTGGCGACCAGCCAGCCAGGAGGAAAGCTACGAGATCGTCCGTCGTCGCCTGTTCAAGGAAATCCCCGGCGACAAGTTTCATCACCGCGACAACACGCTGAAGCAGTTCGCCAAGCTCTACCGCGAGAATGCGAACGACTTCCCGAACGGTTGCTCCGATGAGGATTACCGGCGGAAGCTGGAAAAGGCCTACCCCATCCACCCGGAGTTGTTCGACCAGCTCTACACCAGCTGGGGTTCGCTTGAGAAGTTTCAGCGCACCCGCGGCGTGCTGCGTCTGATGGCTCAGGTGATCCATGAGTTGTGGATGGGCAGCGATCCCTCGGTGATCATCATGCCCGGCAGCGTCGCCATCAGCTCGGCGCGTGTGGAGCCCGAGCTGCTGCACTATCTCGATCCCAGCTGGCAGTCGATTATCGCGGGTGACGTCGATGGCGTGACTTCGACGCCGTACAAGATCGACCAATCGGCCCCGAACCTGAACCGTTACTCCGCAACGCGTCGAGTCGCGCGCGCGGTGTTTATGGGAACGGCCCCAACGCACGGTCAGGAGAACAAAGGGCTCGACGACAAACAGATCAACCTCGGTATTGTCCAGCCCGGCGAACGCCCCGCCATCTTCGGCGACGCGCTGCGCCGACTCGCGAACCAGGCCAAGTTCATGCACAGCGACCTTGGCCGGTACTGGTACTCGA
>JAPJRA010000747.1 GCA_030824835.1 Geminicoccaceae bacterium
GCCCAGCCCTGATCCGCAATCTGGAGCGGTACTGGATCGGGAGAGATGCTGGTCTCCGAGGGGACGATCGCGTCGATTGACGCCTGCGACCGGTAGGGCCGTTCAGGCGTGACCGTCCATGGTCTGGTCGAGCTCGCGTGCCACGACCCTTCCCACCTCCTCGACCATGAAGTCGGCGAACGCCTTGACCTTGGCCGGCAGCAGCTTGCGGTGCGGGTAGACCACGGCCAGGGTCACCGGCTCCGGCGGGAAATCGGCCAGCACGGGGACGAGCCGCCCGCCCTGCAGGTGCGCTGCGACCTCGAAGGCCGGCTTCATGACGATTCCCTGACCCAGCAGCGCCCATTCGGTGAGCATGTCGCCATCGTCGGCATCGAGCCGCCCGGCGACGGCGAAGGGCTCCGGACCGTCCGGCGTGCGCAGGGTCCAGCGATATTGCTGCGAGCCCGGGAAGCGCAGCAGCAGGCACTGGTGGTCGAGCAGATCCTCCGGGCGCGCCGGCGTGCCGTGGCTGGCCAGGTAGCAGGGGGCGGCGCACAGGAGGCGCGGGCAATCGGCGATCTTGCGGGCCACCAGGCTCGAATCCGGCAGCACCGCCAGCCGAATCGCGACGTCGACGGCCTCGCGCAGCAGGTCGAGGAGATGGTCGGACAGCCGCAGCCGGACATCGAGCTGCGGGTAGCGGGCCTGGAAGCGGGGCAGGATGGGGGCAAGGATCCGGCGGGCGAAGCCCAGCGGCGCCGTGACCCTGAGATTGCCGTGCGGCGTGCCTCCGGCATCGGCCGCGACGCTCTCGGCGTGGGCTACCGCGGCCAGGGCCTCCTGGGCCGCCTCGTAGAAGGCCGCACCCTGCTCGGTCGGCTGCACCTGGCGGGTGGTGCGGTTCAGCAGCCGGACGCCGAGATGGGCCTCGAGCTGTTGCAGGCGGTGGCTGACGACCGCCGGCGACAGGCGCATGTGGCGCCCCGCCGCGGACAGGCTGCCCAGCTCGACGACGCGGACGAATACCTGCATGTTCTCGACCAGCATCCCCATGCCTGTATCCCCTGCGGCCCATTGTTTGCTTCGGTTTGAAGGTCCTGGCCGGTGTGGCGCGGTTCACCGCGGCCTTGGCTTCAGGTAGCACGAAAGGCGAGCCGGGATGCGCGCCAAAACCAGCACGAAAGGGGAACGCCGTGGGGCCGATCTTGTGGGAATGGCTGAGCATGGGCGTGCGATGGCTGCACGTCATCGCCGGGATCGCCTGGATCGGCAGCTCGTTCTATTTCGTGCATCTCGACCAGAGCCTGAAGCAGCGGCCGGGACTGCCCGAGGGCGCCGGCGGCGAGGCCTGGCAGGTGCACGGCGGCGGCTTCTACAACATGGTCAAGTACCTGGTGGCTCCGGCTCGCATGCCGGAGGAGCTGACCTGGTTCAAATGGGAAGCCTACGCCACCTGGCTTTCCGGCATGGGCCTGCTGATCATCGTCTACTACTTCGGCGCGCAGCTCTACTTGATCGACGCGTCCGTCCTCGATCTGGCGAGCTGGGGTGCCGTGCTGATCAGCGTGGCCGGGCTGGCGCTGGGCTGGGTGGTCTACGACCAGCTCTGCAAGTCCAAGCTCGGCGACAACGACACGCTGCTGTTCGCGGTGCTGTTCCTGTTCCTCGTGGTGCTGGCGTTCGGCTACACGTTCGTGTTCAGCGGCCGCGGCGCCTTCATGCAGATGGGGGCCCTGGTCGGCACGATGATGGTGGCCAATGTCGCCATGGTCATCATCCCCAAGCAGCGGATCGTGGTGGCCGACCTGATCGCCGGCAAGCAGCCCGACCCCAAGCTCGGGGCGGTCGCCAAGCAGCGCTCGCTGCACAACAACTATCTCACGCTGCCGGTGATCTTCGTGATGATCGCCAACCATTACCCGCTGGCCTTCGCGACGCGGTGGAACTGGCTGATCTTCGGCATCGTGCTGGTGATCGGCGCGGTCGTGCGCCACTTCTACAATACCCGTCATCAGGGCAAGCCGTCGCCGTGGTGGACCTGGGCCGTGGCCGCCGCCGGGATGATCGCGATCATCCTGCTGAGCGCCGCCGGCCCGGCCACCACCGAGGAGAGCGCGGTGCCGCCGGCCGAGCCCGTGACCTTCGCCGCAGCCCAGGACATCGTGCTGGGGCGCTGCAGCATGTGCCACACGGCGGAGCCGTTCTGGGACGGGGTCAGTGTCCCGCCGAAGGGCGTGATGCTCGACACGCCGGAGCGTATCCTCCAGCACGCCGACCAGATCGGGCTGCAGGCGGTGCACACGCACGCGATGCCGCCCGGCAACGTCAGCGAGATCACGCCGGAGGAACGGCAGGTGCTGGCCGCGTGGATCGCGGACGGCGCCAAGCCGGAATGAGCGGGGGCAGGGCATGAGCACGCGCAAGGCCGTCCGTGGCCGGGTTCTGACCTTCCTGGGCGACCCGGCGCAGCTCGGCGCCGCCGCCAGCCATCGCTACCTTCAAGACGGCTTGGTGGTGATCGAGGCCGGGATGGTGACCGAGGTGGGCGAGGCCTCGGCCCTGCTGCCGACGCTGCCGCCGGGCACGGCGGTCGATCATTACCCCGACCAGCTGGTGCTGCCCGGCCTGATCGACACGCACATCCACTACCCGCAGACCCAGGT
>JAPJRA010000028.1 GCA_030824835.1 Geminicoccaceae bacterium
CTCACGCACGAGGGACCGACCGAAATGGTAGGGGTCCTCGCGCTCGTTCGCCCCCAGCGTCGTAAGGTCGGGATAGGGCGAGAGTGTCGGATTGGCGTAGTTGGGCAGCACTGCCGGCAGGCTCGCCAACAGCTCATCCTTCCGATCGAAGAACAGGAATCCCACCGTGGCCCAGGTCGCGTGCACGCCGCTGGCGGCGAATGCGGCAACCAGTCGGGGAATAACCCGCCGGGCACCCAGCACATTCCTTCGGTAGCGATCGAGCGGGATCGAATCGCGCGTTCCCCAGCGCAGCTCGAAATCCAACGAGATCATGAACACGCCCGGCGGCGGTGCATTCGTGCCGGCCGCGGACAATGCAGATGCCATGCTCGAGCCTCTTGGGTGCCGGTTTCAGCGGCTGGCCGCGGTGACGATGGTTGCCACCGTGTCGCCGACAAGTTGCATGGTGGCCTCACTGAGTGTCGGATGGACCATGAACATGAGACTGGTCGTACCCAGGCGCTGCGCATTGGGTAGTGCTTGGGCGGGTGCCAGGCCTGCCGCGACGAATGCTTGCTCCCGGTAAATCTCGGGGCAGGCTCCGGTGAAGCTCGGGATGCCGGCGGCGATGAGCTCCGCGAGGATCCGGTCGCGGCTCCAACCAGGGCGCAGCTGTTCAGGACGCAGGATCAGGTAGTATTTGTAGAAGGCATGGCCGAGATGCTCGGCCGGCTCGGGCAGCTGCAGCGCCGCGATGCCGCGCAGCCGGAAGGACAGCAGCCCGGCAAGGCGGCGGCGTTGCGCCACCCATGCGGGCAGCTTGCGCAGCTGCAGACGGCCCAGGGCGGCCTGCGGTTCGGTCAGGCGGAAATTGCTGCCGAACTCGGTGTGAAGCCAGCGAAACCCCGGCGTCGCGGGCTGTTGCAGGACGGCCGCCTGGCTTTTGCCGTGGTCCTTGTAGGACCAGGCCCGGCGCCAGAGCTCCGGATCGTTGGTCGTGACCATGCCGCCTTCGCCGCCAGTGGTCATGATCTTGTCCTGACAGAACGAGAACGCCGCGACATCGCCCAGCGAGCCCACGGGCCGACCCCTGTAGGTGGCGCCATGGGCCTGGGCGCAATCCTCGATGATCTTCAGTCCGTGGGTGCTGGCCAGCTCGCGTATCGCGTCCATCTCGCATGGCCAGCCGGCGAGGTGGACGGCCAGGATCGCGCGGGTGCGCGGTGTCAGTACGGCGGCGATGCTGGCGGCCGTGATGTTTTGGCTGAGTGGATCGACGTCGGCGAACACCGGGGTGGCGCCGCGCAGCACCACCGTGCTGGCCGATGCCATGAAGCTGCGCGGCGTCACCACCACCTCGTCTCCGGGCCCGATCCCGAGCGCATGCAGGGCAAGCTCGAGCGCCAGCGTGCCGTTGGCAACGGCAACCCCGTGGCTGCAGCCGCAGGCAACGGCGAATTCGTGCTCGAAGGCGCGGCCTTCCTCGCCGGTCCAGTAGTTGGTGCGCCCGGAGCGCAGGATGCGCCCGACGGCCTCGATCTCGTCGACGTCATGGAACGGCCAGAACGCAAAGCGGGTACCGGGCTGCGCCGCCTCGTGGGTTTGATCCTCGCCGCGAATCGTCACCATTACTCTCCGACGGAACATGATATCGTTGCATCAGGCAGACGCTGTAGTGCAGCCCGGTATGCATCTATACAGTGTGATAGCAGATGTTAATTTATCGTGTGCGATGTAGCGGATGCAATCGATAACGATAAGGCTAATGGTAAATGCGATGATAAACCAAAAAATGTGATTGAAATTTATCATCGCCTGTGATGACTTGATCGAGCGTGATATATGCCGTCAAAATGTATGACGCATTCGAGTATATCAAGAGTTGAGGCGGGGACAATGATTGAGTGCCTTGTCGAGTCGGCGTCGCTGACGCCGGCTGCAGGCTTTTACATGCGTCACGGCAAACGTGCATTGGACCTTGCATTGGCCTTGTCAGGCATCGTCCTGCTGTCGCCGGCACTGCTCGTCCTTGCCGCTCTGGTACGCCTCAATCTCGGGGCGCCGATACTGTTCCGGCAGGAGCGGATCGGTGCCGGCGAGCAGATCTTCCGTCTCCACAAGTTCCGGACCATGAGCAATGCCCGTGATTCCGCCGGCAACCTGCTCCCGGACGGCGATCGCCTCGGTGCCTTCGGGCTATTCTTGCGCCGCTGGAGCCTGGACGAGTTGCCCCAGCTGTTCGACGTGGTGGCTGGAAGGCTGAGCTTGATCGGTCCACGACCATTGCTTGTGCGCTACCTGCCTCGCTACACGGCGCGGCAGCGTCAGCGGCACTCCGTGCGCCCGGGAATCACCGGTCTCGCCCAGGTCAGCGGACGGAACCTGCTGTCCTGGGAGCGCCGTTTCGAGCTCGATCTCTTTTACGTCCAGCACGGCAGTCTCAAGCTCGACCTGATGATATTTCTTAACACAATCCGATTATTCTTCGGCAGCGACACCACGGTTGCGGCGGGAGGCAGGGATCTCGAGGAGTTCTGGGGCTCCGATGGGCCGCCTGCGCGTGGCCCGCGCGCCTTTCCGGCCGATGAAATAGCAGGAGCCCGCTGATGCAGCGATCCTTGGAGCAGTATTGGAGGCATTACTACTCCGATCCCGACGTTCACGGCAGGGCGTGGCTAGATCTTTCCAATTCGCGCGTGCAGCTGCAGAGCATCTCGCTGTGCCTTGAGGCCGCGGGTGACGTTCTCGGGAGCGTCTGCGCGGATCTCGGCTGCGGGCGCGGTCAGCTGGCCCAAGCGCTCAAGGCGCTGGGCGCCGGCTCGGTGCTGGGTGTGGACTTTGTCGAAGCGGTCGTGGCCGAGAATCGACGGAGATGTCCGGAGATCGAGTGGAGGTCGGGAGACCTGACGCAGCAGGACTTCATCGGGTCGCTGCCGAGCTTCGACCGAATATTCCTTGTCGAGGTCCTTCAGTATGTGGACATGGCCAGTGCCGTCGGCGCGGCATGGCGACATCTGCGACCGGGCGGCAGGCTGATCTGCATGGTGCCGAACCATGCTTGCCCGATCGTCGCCCGTGCGATGGCGCGCTTCGAGGGATGCTATCGAGCAGTCGCGCCGGCGGCCGTCGAGGCCATCGCCCACGCGCTGCCAGGGCTCGCGATGTGGGCCGGCCGTGGTTTGACGTTTCAACCCGATCAACGTCTGCAGCCCTATATGGTGAGCGGGTGGACCGAGCAGCTCACCTTTGAGGAGCCGCCGAACCGGCTCAACCTGGTGTATGTCAAGCGGGCGGCGTGCCCGTGAGCGGTTCCGCTCGGGCAATGGCGCCGGTTTGGCGCTCGGCCTGTACCACTGAATTCCTCGCCCCCGGCGACCCGGCTTGGTTGGCTCATCTGAGCGAGGTGCGGGCCGATGTCTACTACCTGCCGGGCTATGTTGAGCTGACCGCACGCGAGGACGGTGGCAAGCCGCTGCTGTTCGTCGCCCGCGAAGGTGGCAGTCTCTGGCTGATTCCACTCATTGTCCGACCGGTGCCTGCCTACCTCGGCGCAGCCGGGTGCTGCGATGCCGTGACTCCCTACGGCTATTCGGGGCCGCTCGTGCGGGTGGCCGAGGGCGTCGACCCTGTCGACTGGAGCACGCGCGCGGCGGCGGCGTTGCGGGCGGCCCTCGCGCGACGTGGCATCGTCAGCCTGTTCGCGCGGCTTCATCCACTGCGCCCGTTGCCGATGGAGAGTCTGGCTGGAGCCGGCACCGTCTTCGAGCATGGGGTCACGGTCGTCGTCGATCTGACCCAGCCGTCGGAATTGTTGTGGCAGCAGACGCGCAGCCGATGTCGTTCGCACATCCGCGCCTTGGAACGTGGTGGCTTCGTCGTTGGTATGGATCCCGGGTGCACTCGCTTGGATGAGTTTCAATCCGTCTATGATGAAACCATGTGCCGCGTCGGTGCCGCCGCTCACTATTACTTTTCGAAGCGGTACTATGATGATCTGCGACACGCCCTGGGGGCGCATCTACATTTGTGTGTCGTCGAGCATGCGGGCGAGGTGGTCTGTGCCGGGCTGTTCACGGAGATGCATAGGACGGTGCAATATCATCTCGGCGGCACCCGCACGGCCTCGCTGCGCGCGCATCCAGCCGAGCTGATGATGCATTTCGTTCGACAGTGGGCGCAGGAGCGCGGGAACCGCGAGTTTCATCTCGGCGGTGGACGTGGCGGCGCGGCGGACTCGCTGCTGCATTTCAAGCAGGCCTTTTCCAAGTGTACGGTACCGTTCTCGTCGTGGCGAATGGTCGCCGATCGGGGCGTGTACGCGACGCTGGTGGCGCGCTGGTGTGCGTTGAGTGGCGCCGCCGCAGCGGACTCCGCCGGGGCTTACTTCCCCGCCTATCGTCTGCCGGGGCTAAGCACGTGAGGCCGGCACGATGCGCCATCGCCTCGGCCGGCGCCGGCCCGGTCGCCAGCGGGCGCCGCGCCGCTACAGGAGGGTCATGAGCCTATGACCAAGCATCGCCATGGCCATGTCCTCGTGACGGGCGGGGCCGGCTATATCGGCAGCCATGTCGCGCTAGCGCTTCGCCGCGCCGGCCGGCCCGCCGTCGTGCTGGACAATCTGAGCACGGGCGACGCCCGCGCCGTGCCGCGGGGCATTCCGTTGCAGATCGGCGACGTCGCTGACCGGGCATTGGTCGACAAGGTCATCGCGCATTATCGTGTCTCGGTGGTCATCCATCTCGCGGGGTCGGTGGTCGTGCCGGAGTCCCTGCGTGAGCCGATCGCCTACTATCGCAACAACACCGAGGCCAGCCGAACGCTCATCGCCGCCTGTGCAGCCGGTGGCGTGGAGCAGTTCGTCTTCTCGTCGACGGCGGCCGTGTACGGCCAGCCGGCCCAGCTGCCGGTGTCCGAGGATGCTCCCACCTGCCCGCTCAATCCGTACGGCCGGTCGAAACTGATGACCGAGTGGATGCTGCGGGATGCCGATGTCGCCCATGGATTACGGCATGTGGCTTTGCGCTACTTCAATGTGGCCGGCGCCGACGCGCTGGGCGGCGCCGGCTTCTCCGGCAAGCAGAGCGGTCATCTGATCAAGGTCGCCTGCGAGACGGCCTTGGGTCGGCAGGACCTGCTGCCGATCCATGGGACCGATTACCCGACCCGTGACGGGACCTGCATCCGCGACTTCATCCACGTCACCGACCTCGCCAGCGCCCACTTGGCCGCCCTGCGCTACCTGGACCAGGGCGGTGAAAGTGTTGCGTTGAATTGCGGGTATGGCCGGGGCTTCTCGGTGCGCGAAGTGATTGCGGCCGTCGAGACCGTCATTGGCCGTCGCTTGCGGGTGGCATCGGCGCCGCGCCGGCCCGGGGACGCTGCCGAGGTAGTCGCCGATGTCCGGCGAATTCGGGCTGCCCTGGACTGGCGGCCGGCATTCGACGATCTGTCGACGATCGTCGCCCATACCCTGGCCCGGCAGGAGCGGGACGGAGGTGCGCGGCGCCCGCGTCCAAGGCCGGCCGCGACACCTTATGGCAATGCAATTGAAAATACCTGGGTGCATGAGGTGGTTGAAGCGTGATCGAGACAGCGGGGCGGTGATGGCCTATAATGACGAGCTGATTGCAGCACGTCTGTCAATCACGCGGACCGGATCAATTTCATGAGTATTCACTCGGACGGATCTTCTGCAATCGCAAGTGCTGTGGGTGCCACGAGCCGGTCGGAAAAATACGTAAGTATGCGCGATCTTTTGCGTACCCTGCGGCGGCGGCGGATGACGATCATCATGACCGTTGTCACGCTCACGGCGCTTTCCGGCATCGTCAGTTCGCTCCTGGTGCCGAAATTCACCGCTCAGGCGGAGATCCTGATAAATGCTCGGGCATCGCGCGTGGTGAACATGCAAGCGGTGCTCGATGATCTCCCGAACGACGTCACCACCATCGAGACCCAGATCCGGATGATCCGGTCGCGTCATTATGCCGAGCGAGTGGCTGAGCAACTCGGCCTGCGACCGGGTTTCGCCTCGATGCATCAGCCGGCGGCGCCTGAGCTGTGGCTCGATTCGATGCGCGCATCGGCCTACGTGCTGGCGCAGCGGTGGATGCCGGAACGCTGGCTGATCACGACGGGGACGGCTGGCCAACTGGCGCCAGCGCCGCCTCCGACATCAGCGCAGGAGGCCTACGCACCGGACGCTGTCGTGGATGATCTGCTCGATAATCTGCGCGTCGACGTGGACGGAACGCTCGTCACGATCGGCTTCACGGCCGCCGACCCGGACGAAGCCGCCCGTATCGCCAATGCCTATGCCGTGCAGTATGTCGATGATCAGCTACGCGATAAGACTGCCGCCACCGAACAGGCGGCCAGCTGGCTGGGTCGGCGAATACAGGAATTGCGTGAGGATCTTTCGCGCTCGGAGAACGCAATCGCCGCCTTCCGCGCCGACAACGATCTGATGGATCTGGGAGGCCAGACCGCCGCCGCTCGTCTCGTCGCCGATATCACCAGCCAGCTGTCGGTAATCCAGAGCGAGCGCACCGCCAAGGAGGCGCGCCTGAAGACGCTGCAGTCGCTGCGCTCCCAGGAGGGCAACTATCAGCATGTCCTCGAAATGGTGCAGTCGCCGGTGATCGACGCTCTACGTGAGCAGGACATCAAGCTGGCCGCGCAACTGGCCCAGCTCAGTTCAGAGTTCGGCGAGCGCCATCCGGAGATCGTCCGTCTGACGGCTGATCGCGAAAGCGTTGCCCGCAGCCTGCGGCGTGAAGTGGATAGCGTGATCGGTGGCCTTCAGCGCGAGGTGGGCCTGCTGCGGGCACGGGAGCAGGAGATCCACGCCCGCTTCGACCAGGCGCAGTCGACAGCGGTCATCTCCAAGCAGGCCGAGGTCCGGTTGCGAGATCTGGAGCGCGAGGCCGAGGCCAATCGGGCCCTCTACGCGACGTTCCTGGCCCGCTACAAGGAAACCAACGAACAGAAGAACTTGATCCGACCAGACGCCCGGGTGGTGGCACTGGCCACCGTTCCCACCGTGGCGAGCTTCCCGCGCATCCCGTTGGTGGTCGCCGGCGGGTTCGTCACCTCCATGTTGCTGGGTGCGCTGCTGGCCTTCCTGGCGGAGCAGCTGGACGGCAAGTTGCGCAGCGCCGATCAGATCGAGCGTCTACTCGGGATCCGCAATCTCGGGATGGTGCCAAAGGTGGGTGGCCTTGGTCGCCGTCCAGGCGCTCTTCAGCAGTATTTGCACAAGAAGCCGCTATCCGCGTACGCCGAGTCGGTGCGCGAGGTGGAGGGTGCGATCAAGCTCGCGGCGACTGGATCTTCATCTAGCGTGATCCTGGTGACCTCGTCCTTGCCGAACGAAGGCAAGACCACTTTCGCCTTGAGTCTCGCCACGGCGGTCGCGCTTTCCGGGGTGCGCACGGTCGTGCTCGACCTCGATTTCCGCAATCCCAGCGTCTTCAAGCAGCTCGCCTCGTCCCAAGCGCCGGACCTCACCGAGTACCTGACCGGAAGCTGCAGTTACCAGGAGGTGGTGCAAGTCGACGACCGCCTGCCCAATCTGCATGCTCTGCCAGTCAAGCGTCCGGCCCGCAGTCCGACGACGATCGTGGCCTCGCCAGGGCTGGGTGAACTCATCACCCTCCTGCGCAGCCAGTACGATTGGGTGGTCCTCGACACGCCACCGCTGCTTGGCCTCACCGACGTCAAAGCCATGGCGCGACATGCCGACCACGTGGTCTATGCGGTGCGCTGGGGCAAGACTACGGACGAGATCGCCCTAAATGGCTTGCGTGCGCTCCGCGATGCCCGGGCGAACTTACTGGGTTCGGTGTTGACGCAGGTCAACCTGCGGCGTCATGCGCGCCTCTGCTATGGAGATGCGTCTCAATATTACAAATTCTACAAGAAATACTACGTCCACTGAGCAACGCTGCATGCTCGCCATCACTCGGCACCTTCTCACGGGTCTAGGGCCGCGCCGCGGCTACAGCCTGTCGCACGGCCCTAAGCCAGGGCTCGCCCACGCCGCCGGGCGTGAGGTAGTCGTGCTGCTCGGCGTAGAGCCACACAAAACTGTCCGCTTGCCGAAGCGCATTGGTCAGCGTCGCTTGCAGAATGGTCGGATTCATCGCGTAGCCGGCCTTCCACGCCTGGTCATACACGCCGAACGCGATATCGATCTTGTCGGGCCATGCATCGCGCAGCTCGGACGGCACCAACTCACTCGGTTGCAGTTTCGGCAGCACGAAACGGCGAAATTGGTAGGAGTCGTAGAAATCCCGCTCGGTTCGATATTGGTAGACTTCACCGCCATCGATGACCGCCGCGGTCCGGGGCGCAGCTTCGAGAAGGCCTGCAAAGAAGAAGCCGGAAAGGTCTCGGCTGCTAACGGCCGCCTGCCCAAGGACGACGGAAGCCGGGGTGCGGGGGTCGGACACATAGGGTCCGTGAAGGGCCATGAATTGAATGGACGGCCAGACTGCCGCGAGTGCACCCATCAACTGGCGGCCGCGCTCGCGGTACTGCTCCTGGTAGGCCGACAAGCTGTAAGCGTCGGCGTAAGCGACATCCTGCGGATAGGTCCAGGCATCGCCGCTATAGGCTTCATTGTCGAACACGAGGCCGACCATGCCGACGTCGCGAGCCGCGCGGGCCAACGTCACCCAGTTGTCGACCACGTGCGTCCAACTGTCGAACGGATCGACGTTCATGAGGTAGGTTACGAGGAAGTTCGCCTTGACTTTCCCCATCCGACCCTGCAACGCTGCAAGTTCGCCCGCTACGATGTCGTCATAGTTCAACACCTTGTCCGGCAGCATCAGGTCCCATCCGGCCTGGGTCCGGACGACGACCCCGTCGATGCCGAGGCTTTCGATATAGGTCATGTTGCGGGCGACGTTGGCTGGAGAGGCAGTGTCGCTGGACCCGTCGCTGGCCATGTCCAGCACGATGAGTTTGCTAGCCTTCGAGCCTGGTGCGCCGCTGGCAGCGGGCACGGCAGCAAGCAAGAAGCAGGCGCTCGCGCAGAAGACGCGAAGCACGCCCGCCCGCCTCCGGCGGGTGGGCCGAGGAGAAGATCCGGTTTCCAGCATCCAATGCCCCTTTCCTGGATCGGGCCATGCTAGCTTCTTGGTGGTCGGATGTCGCAAGGATGCTTAGGCGCGCCATGGGCTCTCCCGTACGCCATGAACCCTTCAGCAGAACGCGGTCCAAATCTTCGAGTTAAAATGTCATCGCCGCCAAGAGCCTCGGCAGTTAGCTGATGTCCAGTGAATAGGGTCGGGATGATGACCGACTATTGCGTTGAGCTACGCTCTGATGTTGTGGAGCATTAAATGCTGATGCGTTACACGTTGATATATGGCGTCGGACGTGGCATTCCGGGTTTGGTCAATTTCATGACCATAGCCATCTACACCAGAATGCTGCAGCCGGATGACTACGGCTACTACGCCTTGATGATTGCCTCGGTCGGTCTCTGGAATACGGTCCTGTTCGAGTGGCTGCGGCTTGGCCTGCTACGTTTCTATCCAGGACATAGTGAGCTGCCACATACCCTGTTGGCGACGCTGGCCTGCGGGTTCGCCGCGATTGCCGTCCTCGCCGCCACCGGCACCGCGATCGCCGTCCTGCTCGTGCCCGACGGCGACTTTGTCTACATGCTCATCCTGGGATTGGCCTTGCTTTGCGCGCAGGCGTGGTTCGAGCTCAATCTCGAACTCGTGCGCTCGCAACTGTCGCCGGTGCGCTACGCCCAGATCACGGCTTGGCGGGCCGTTGTCGCCCTCGCCTGCGGTGTGGTGCTGATTCATGCCGGCCTAGGTGCCGGCGGTGCTCTGCTCGGCATGCTGGTGGCCCTTGTCGTCTCGGTGATCCCGTTCGCGCGCGAATCCTGGCGCGGCATCAGGCCGTCGATGGCCGACCGGAGGCTGCTCCGCGAGCTTCTCGTTTTCGGGCTGCCGCTGACCGCCAGCCTGGCGCTCAACTTCATCATCAGCAGCTCCGACCGCTTCCTGCTGACCTGGCTCGTCGATGCCGAGGCTACCGGCATCTATGCGGCTGGCTACGACACTGTATGGCATTCAATGACGCTGCTGATGATGACGGTCAATCTCGCCGGCTATCCCATTGCGGTACGGGCGCTCGAGCGCGACGGCGTCATGGCCGCCCGCGAGCAGGTACGCCAGAATTTCACGCTGCTCGCGGCCATTGCAGCCCCCACGGCCGTGGGTATCGCCGTGGGGGCCGATGCCATTGGCAGTGTCGTCCTCGGCGCCGCCTACCGTGAGACGGCGGTCGGCCTGTTGCCGTGGGTGGCCTTGGGGGCGCTCATCGCCCGCTTCAGAAGTTACTACGTCGATCTCGCCTTTCATCTGGGACGGAAAACAGGCGGGCAAGTATGGGTAATGACGATTGCCGCGATGGTTAATGTTCTCTTGAATTTGTGGTGGATTCCCAAGTTTGGCGTCTACGGTGCGATCTATGCCACGATCGTCGCCTACGCCGTGGCCTTCCTGGCTGGCCTACATATCGGGCGGCGCGCCTTTCCCCTGCCGGCGCCGCCCCTGGAAGCCATCAAGCCAGTGGTCGCCGCTGCCGTGATGGCGGCAGCCCTCTGGCCCAGCCACGGCAATCTCGGTCCCGCAGCGCTGGCATGGCAGCTGGGTCTCGGCGCGGCTGTCTACGCCTCTGCGTTGCTGGCGCTTGACTTTGCCGGATGCGGGCGACGTCTGGCTCGGCTCGTCGCCACCCATGCCGTGAATGTGGTTGGTCGTTGACCTGGTGAGAATTGCGGACGCGACGATGCTGATCGAATTCATGGGATTGCCCGGTGCAGGCAAGTCGACGATCGCACATGGTGTGTGCGCCAGGTTGCGGGAATTGGGCGATCATCCGGCGTGGGGGCCGGACGCCTTCGTGCATACCAGGCCCGCCTTGTTGCGTGCCCATAAGCTTGCCCGAATCGCCGCTTATGGCGTGTTCCATCCCGTCCATGCCGTCGGTGCGGCCAAGCGCAGCTGGTCTTTTCCGCAACCGAGCCGATCAACTGCCATGCGGCTGATGGGGAACTGGCTTTACGTCAATGCCGTGTGCAGCGTGCGACCACATCCCGACGACCTCGTGGTGCTCGACCAGGGCCTGGGTCAAGGGCTCTATTCGTTGGCGCTGCAGTCCGACGACAATTGGATGTCGGCGGTCCGAAAGGTGCTGACGGGTGGCCCGTACCCGGATGTCGTGGTTTCGGTCGAAGCGCCTGGCCCGATCGTGCGCGAACGGCTCCGGCTTCGGGCGGACACCTATTCCGCGACTGAGCGGCTCCTGCTCGCCGACCATCGCTGGCTGGATAAGTCAATGTGCATTCTGGATCGGGTGCGAGAGGCCCTTGCAGAGCGAGATGTGCAGATCCTGCGCTGCAATTCGCATGCACAGACAGTGACTGCCGCGATCGACTGCATCACCGGTGCCATCTCAAAGCGTCTGTCGGACGGAGGCTGCAGGTGAGTGCGCGGCTATTGCCGCTCGCGACGCGAACCGAGGCGACGACGCCGATCCGCACGAGAGCTCTGCAGGCATGGTGGGCGCTCTACATCCTGCTCAACCCCCTATATCTCTTTCCCAGCGGTGGCCTGCAACCGGCGCATCTATTCTTGATCGCCACGTTCCCGATCGTGTTCTTGCTCTGGATTCGACGAGTTCCACTTCATATTGATCTATTTGTCGCCTCCGGCAGCTTTCTAATGTATATAATTATAGTAAATATGGTTTGGTATGCTCGCTACTATAGCAATGTTTTTCTGTTGAGTTCCTGCTATGTCATGTACAATATGATCATCCTGATCGTGGTGACGACAATCTTCGCAGAGCATCCACGCCCTCTCGCCCGCGTTACCCGTCTGGCTCTGCTCGGAACGCTGGCGTTCGAAGCGGCGGCGATGGTCGTCATTGGTGACCAGGGCTACGGCCGGGCCATGGGGACGTTCAACGATCCCAACCAGATGGGCTATTGGGCCCTGCTCACGGTCGCCTGCTATTTCGTCGTCCGCGAAGGCCGGCGCCTGCGGCTGGCCGACCTGATCGCCCTGTCGCTGGCGGGCCTGGTCATCTTCTTCTCGGTGTCCCGAGCCGCGATCCTGGGCTTTGCGGCCCTGCTGATGCTCGTCGCCTTGTTCAGCCGAATCGATCCGCGCCGGATGATGCTGGGTGCGGTCGTCGTGATCGCCGTCCTCATGCTGACGCGCCTGGTGGATGTCAGCTTGGACCAGTCGTACCAGGACGTGCTGAATTTTGCCGAGCAGCGGTTCGCCAGCAAGGATACTGCCAACGACTCGCTGGCCGAGCGCGGCTACGCGAGGCTGTGGTTGTTTCCGGAACATCTGCTGCTGGGTGCCGGCGACGGCGAGTATCCGGCGCGATTCAATCTGGCCAATGAGACGCACTCAACAGTGGGCTCGATCCTGTTTGCCTACGGCATCGTCGGCCTGTCGCTGTTCGGGCTGCTGCTGTTCGTCTTGATGCGGCGCGCCGATTGGTTTCGACTATCCTTGCTGCTGCCGGTGATGATCTACGGCATTGCGCAGCAAGGTGTACGCTTCTCGATGTTCTGGACGTTCCTTGCCCTGGTGTTCGTGCTTTCTCGACCTGAGGATGACCATGCTTGCTCTCCCCCCGACCGCTGAGCCGGAGACGGCACCGGCTCCGTCGATCGCCGCTACCGTCAAGACGGTGCTCGTGCTCGGTGCCCTTCCCGAATCGCTGGTGGTGTTCCGGGGGCCCCTCATGCAGGCGATGCTGGCCCGCGGCCACCGCGTCCTCGCCTGCGCCAGCGGTGCTTCTGCGCCGGTGCGGGCCAAGCTGGCGGAGCTCGGCGTGCGCTACATCGACCTCAAGCTGCAGCGGACCAGCCTCAATCCGATGCACGACCTGGGTTGCCTGCGGCGCCTGATCGAGTTGTTGCGAGCCGAGCGGCCCGACATGGTGTTGGCCTACACCATCAAGCCCATTCTCTATGGCGGGTTGGCCGCACGCCTGGCGGGTGTCCCTGTATTCTTCGCGATGATCGAGGGTGTCGGCTATGCGTTCGCCGGCCGGGGCCGTTCCGCCCGGCTGGCTGGCCTCGTCGCCCGACCGCTCTATCGCCTGAGCCTCGCGGGCGCCAAGCGTGTTCTGTTCCTCAACCCTGACAATCTCGCGCTGTTTTTACGACTCGGCCTTCTGCGCGAGCAGCAGGCCGCCCTGATCGACGGCATCGGCATCGATCTCGAGGAGTTCCAGCCGGCACCCCTACCCGAACGGCCGAGCTTCCTGTTGATCGCGCGTCTGATCACCAGCAAGGGCATCGCCGAGTATGCCGATGCCGCGCGCATGGTGAAGATCAGGTACCCGGAAGCCAGGTTTCGCCTCGTGGGTTGGATCGACGAACATCCGGAGGCGGTTCAGGCGACCGATCTCCAGGCGTGGATCGACGAGGGCATCATCGACTATCTCGGTCGCCTGGACGATGTGCGGCCGGCGATCGCGGACTGCTCGGTCTACGTGCTGCCATCGTATCACGAGGGCCTGCCGCGTACCGTGCTCGAGGCGATGGCCATGGGGCGGGCCATCGTCACCACCGATGCGCCGGGCTGTCGCGAGACTGTCGTCCAGGGGGTGAATGGCCTGCTCGTGCCGGTGGGCGATGCGGGGGCCCTGGCGGCGGCCATGGAGAGCTTTCTCCAGCGACGGGAGCGGATCGAGCGTGCCGGTTCGGCAAGCCGTGCGCTGGCCGTCAGGAGGTTCGACGTGCATGCCGTGAATAGGGAAATCCTACGGATCATGCGGCTCGACGGGTCGCCAGCCTAGACCAGCGAGCGAACGGCCGGGAAAACCTGCAGCTCGCCCTGAAGCCTCGTCACAATATTCGATCGCTCCAGAAACGCACGGCGTATCCACCTGTTGCTACAACTTCAAAGATTAAATGTTCAACTTGACATAATCTCCTGATTTTTGATCTTGGTGAGTTACCATTGTATGTATGAGCGGCCAGTGCCGTTGGCGCACGGCTGGATAGCGATCCTACTATATTGTGATTTCTCCACGGCAATTCCAATTGCTAATTCAAATAAACCGTACCAGTATGAGTCTCTAATCTTGGATTGACGAGCCAAGCCTTCCGCGCGGTTGGTTTGAGCAGGCCGGCGCGGCCAATGAAAATTGTGGCGGGAACAAAGGAATAGGGGCGATGTCAGCCATTCCACTGGGCCATCGGCAAGGCCATGGAATTCTTGCGTCCATAAGCAAGCCATATGTGGCAATCATCGTGCACGACATCGTCGTCGCACTGATGTCGGTGTATGCAGCCATTATTATCAATGGAAACGTGGATCTGCTCCCGACCGGATCGGGAAACCTGCAGGCGGCCCTCTTGTTTGCATTTATATTTGGAATCGTCTCGGCAAACTCGAATATATACCGCAGCATGTGGCGTTATGCATCATTAAATGATCTCATTCGCATAGTATTTCTTGCCACAATCTCCGTATTCATATTCTATTCGGCTTTGTTCTTGTTCAACCGTATGAGCGAGGTGCCGCGATCGGTACCCATCATTCAATGGTTTCTCTTCATTACGATGTTGGGAGGCCCGCGGCTGGGCTGGCGGCTGTGGCAGGGGCGGAAGGGTCGCCAGCGCCGGCTGCTCGCCGAAAGAGCAACGCTGCCGGTTCTTCTCGTCGGCACGGGGGAAGGCAGCCGCCTGTTCATCGAGGCGATGCAGCGCGATCCGAATGCCTCCTACCGCGTCGTCGGCATGCTCGATCTTGGTCGGCGGGACATCGGGCGGGTCATCCACGACGCTCGCGTGCTGGGTGCGGTCGGCGAGCTCGAGCAGATCGCGGCCGGTCTTGGCCGCGACGGGCGGCATCCGCGGCGGCTGATCGTGACCGAGCCGGCCGACGGCTCCCGGTTGCGGGAGCTCGTGGCGGCCGCCGAGCGGCTGGGCAT
>JAPJRA010000029.1 GCA_030824835.1 Geminicoccaceae bacterium
TCCCAGACCCACCAGGTGCCCCACATCGGCTTGCCCCAGATAGAGCCCGTCAGCAGTGCGATCGCGGTGAACATGGCCCCGACTGGGGCCGCCGCACGGGCCGCGACCTCCGCCAACGGGTGCCGCCAGATCAGGCCCACGGCGCTACCGACAGCCACACATAGGTAGCCGAACATGCTCATCCATGCCGCGGGCACGTGGATGAACATGATCCGGTAGGCTTCGCCTTGCTGGTAGTCGGCCGGCGCCACGGCCAGCGCCATGTAGAGGGCGATCGGTGCCAGCACCAAGGTGCCCCACGCCGTCCAAGGATAGATGGCGTCGGCGATTCGCTGGAATCGCAGCGGGTTGGCATAGGCATGCATGCTCGTCGTCCGCCATTGGATAATCGGGTACTTGTCGCGCAGCATCACCGTCGGAGCAAGGCTTGCGCGGCACCACCGACTACGCATCGCCGGCATTTGCAGGTATGGACGAGTATCGGTGGGCTACTCGAGCGCCAGACGCAGCGCCGCCGCACTGGCGAATGGCGTCAGCGCCAGGGCCGCCAGGAACATGGCCCCAAGTATCAGCAAGGGCGCGTTGCCTCCGACGCCCAGCATCACGGAATCGACCGCCGCCACCCCGAAGATCAACACCGGTATGTAGAGAGGCAATACCAGCAGAGCGATCAGGACGGCGCCGCGACGGCTACCCAAGAGCAGTGCCGCACCGATCGAGCCGATCAGCGTCAGCGTCGGCGTGCCCAACGCCAGGGCCAGCGGCAACACCCACCAACCGTCGCCGGGCAAGTTCATCAACAAGGCCAGGAGCGGTGCCGCCACCACCAGCAGCAGACCACTGGTCAACCAGTGGGCCAAGCACTTCGTCGCCACCAATAGCTCGAGCGGCACGGGTGCCAGCAGGATGAGCTCAAGCGAGCCGTCGTCGAAGTCGGCCTGCCACAGCCGGTCCATAGTCAACAGCACGGCCAGCAGCGCCACCACCCAGATCACCCCGGCGCCGATCCGGGCCAGGATGTCCGGTGACGCGCCAACGCCGAACGGGAACAGCGACAGGGCCACGACGAAGAACACCAAGCCCATGGCCGTGTCCGCCAGCCGGCGGAAGGCCAGCACGAGGTCACGACGGAAGAGTGCGGCAAGAGCATTCATGTGGGCTCAGTGCGTGAAATCGAGAACATAAGGATCGGGTACCGCAACGTCGCCGTGGCTTGCCAGGATGCAGATGCCACCGGCGGCGCGGTGGTCGGCGATCGCCGCTTCGAGCCGGGCCCGGTTGGCGCGGTCGAGCCCGACACCGGGCTCGTCGAGTAGCCAGAGCGGACGCGGGTTGGCCAACAGGCGGGCAAGGTTCGTGCGCCGCTTCTGGCCCGACGACAGATAGCGGGCCGGGCTTTCGCCCAGTGGTTCCAGATCGAAATGCCGTAGAGCCGCGCCGAGCGAAGCAGTGCCGCCGGCCAGCGCGCTCATGAAAGCCACGTTCTCGGCCACTGACAGCAGCGGTTTGACGGGGTCGGCGTGACCGACGAACTGGAGCCTGGCGCGATGCTCCGCCGAGTTCGGGGCCACAGCCTCGCCGCCCCAGGCCAGGCGGCCGGCAGTCGGCTCCAGAAAGCCCGCCAGGAGCCGCAGCAGGGTCGACTTGCCGGTGCCGTTGGGCCCGCGCAGCAATAGCGCCTCGCCAGGTTCCAACTGGAAACTGACGGCCTCGAACACCAGCCTCCCTCCCCGCACGCAGGAGAGATCGTCAGCCGAGAATGCGTCCCGTGCCAGAGCCGCCTCAGCGCTGATCGTCGATGAGCTTGCCGTTGCTCGGCAAGGTCCCGGGGGCGACGAACTCGATCCGGGTGCGCAGGCCCGTCCAACCTCTCACGGACTCGGCAAGGCCGGCTTCCAGGCCATTGGCGTCGCCGGCAACCTCGCACAAAAGCCGCGTCGCATCGCGACCTTCGTCGCGCGCCACCACCAGCTGTGCGCGTTGAATGGGCGCATGGCGTCGTATCAGCTCAGCGACCTGGCTCGGAAAGACGATCATGCCACCAACATTGGCGCACTCGTCCGCCCGGCCGAGGCAAGCGGCGATTCGCATGTTCGTACGCCCACAAGGGCTCGGCCCGCTCAGGACGGTCGAAAGATCGCCCGTCGCGAAACGGATCAGCGGATAGTCCGGGTTGAATGCGGTCACCAGCACCTCGCCGACCTCGCCCGGCATTACCGGCTCGCCGGTACCAGGACGCACAATCTCTACGATGACCGCTTCATCGACGATCAGGCCGGCCCCGGCACGACTCTCGTAGGCGATCAAGCCGAGGTCGGAAGTGGCGTAGCACTGTAGGGCCTTGATACCGTGCTCCTCACGCAGCAGGTCGCGCACGGGCTGCGTCAACGGCTCCATGGCGATCAACGCCTTTCTGAACGACGAAGTATTAAGCTCGGCTTTCCTGCCCTGATGCAGCAAGGTTTCCAAAAATGACGGCGGCCCCACATAAGCGGTCGGGCCGATATCGGCGATGGCTTGAAGCTGCACCTCGACGTCGCCGGCGCCAGCCGGAATGACCGGCAGACCCAAGGCACGTGCCCCCGTTTCGGCCATCGCTCCCGCAGGCGTCAGATGGTAGGAAAAGCAGTTGTGCACGATATCGCCGGAGCGAAAACCAGCTGCATACATGGCGCGGGCGAGCCGCCAATAGTCGGTCCGTGCCCCCTCCGGATCGTAGACCGGTCCCGGCGACACAAAAATTCGCGCGAGGCGCGAAATCGTCGTGGCATTGATCCGGCCGAAGGGACGGCTGCGCGCCTGGAATGCGCTCAGCTGCGACTTGCGCACCACTGGAAGACGCGCCAAATCGGCACGGCTGGCAATCATGTCGGGGTCTACCCCGCCTAAGAGCTCAGCGAAAAACGGCGCGTTGTCCAGAGCATGGCGGATCAGACCCGGCAAGGCATTGAAAATCGACGATTCCCGCTCTTCCGGGTCTCGCACCTCCTGCCGGTCGTAATACGTCCCACCCGTCTCTGGCATGCGATCATCCCATCCACGCCGCGGCGCCGGAGCCGGGCCGTCATCGTGCCAGCATCATAACCTTCCTTGGCTTGGCATGGCCACGGCATAGCGGCGGCACAGCTCGGTTGCTACGGCCTTGAGAGCGGCTGGGGCGGCACTTGTGCGCCATTCCGCCCAGAGCTCGTGAAAGCTCAGGGCGACGAGCGTCACCGCGCTGGCGCTGGTCAGCTTAGTGAGACGAGCCAATTCCGCCCGATGATCGGCAAAGGGGTACGAATGGCCGACTCCGACCGGTTCCAAGAAAAGGTACAGAAGACAAACTGGGCGATGTACAAATATACGGCCCAGCCCAACCGCCAGCTTACTGAGCGCCGGTATGTCGACGTAGCGAAAATCCTGCGGATCGTTCACCACATGACGCATCAACGATGCCCATGGGGCGAGGGAAGGTGGTACGGCAAGAGAAGCATAGGCGGACGAAAGGCTACTCGGCCGCATGGCCAAGTAATCAAAGACGCGAACCGTTGCGCCGACCACGCCGTCTGGCCCAGACGCCACCAGTTCGATGTGCGGCGGTGTGCCGCGCACACCGGTCGGGCACCTCGTATCGAAGTTCAATTCCTGAAATTGCCCCACGCCCGCCAGTCGTAGCGCCTCGGGTTTCTCCAGCCACGGCAGAAACGAGTTCAGCGCCAGGGACATGGCGGAGTCGGGTCGCATCAGGCGTGGCCGCAGATCCAGAAGGCGATCCCGCATCGCATGGGCCGGGATTCCTGTGGCAAGCCCGGCCTGCCAGTCTTGCAAGTGACTGAAGTTGCTGAACCGCTCAGCGCCAATTACCTCACGAAGCCGACGCGACAGCGCCTGCTGTAGTAAGGGGGCAAGGGAAGGAGAGCCAGACTCGGGACCCGAGTCAGGTTCTTCGGGATAACCCGAATCACCATTTTCCACCTTGAGCCACCGTTTCCGCCGTTTCTAACTTCTGATCGCGCGAACGAATTCGGCAACCAGGATAAGCAAGTCCCGGTAGAATATCGCCCCGCCCTCGTTCTTCTTGAGCGTTTCCGCTTCGCCGTCAAGTACGACTGTAGGGCAAATAAGAACCTAGGCGTTGGTCTTATGACACAGGAGGTTTTCGGCGGCTACCGCCTGGCAGGAACCGCCCGCACGAACATCTGGCGCCAACTCACCAAGCCCAATTCAGGGCCATCACTCTGGCCGCCCGACAAAAGCCAACTGGAAGCGAAACCGGCGCTCACGCTGCCGTTCCGCGCACCCTCTAGCGTGAGACGGTGTCAGGGACCGGCAGCTCGCAGCTCTTCGTTACTTGGGGACATGGGAACGGAGCCCGAAGCGGCTACCGCCCTCAATCGCTGGACAAATCGTCCGCTCAGAGAGATTTCTTGGCGTAGCGCCAAACCGCTGCAGGCGGAAAATTCCACAAGACATATCGCGCGATCTTGGCGGTGATGCCGAACCTCTTGGCCGGGATCGGCTCGATCGGCGAGTAACTATACTGCAGCATGAAGCTGCCCGGCGCCATCACCTTGAAGCCCTGCTCGATGATCGAGCGTTGAAATGTTTCGGGCATCCCTACCATCGGCAATCCAGATACCACGGTGCCGATGTCGCTGAAGCCGAGGCGGGCGAGAATCTCGTCAAGGCGTGTGGCATCACCCTGGATGACGTGACAGCCCGTAAGGCGCTCTTTCAGGTAGCTATGCAGCGCCCCATCGAGTTCGATCACGATCAAACGGTCACGTGGGATGCCACGCTCGATCAACCCCTGCGAGATCGCCCCGGTACCACCGCCGAGTTCGACCACATACTGCCCCGGCTGCCATGCGACCTCGGCCGCGATGGCCCGCGCCAGGACGCGGGAGGACGGCAGCACCGAGCCCATGGACTTGGGCGAGCGAAGCCACTGGCGAAAGAACAGCTCGCCCTCTTTCATCAGGTCCGTAGGCTGCATCCTGAAACTCCCGCGATCACAGACGATTCAATTGTCCGGCCGCGATATGAACTGTGGCAGTCGATGCCCGTTGTCATCATTGCGCAGCCAAGCCGCAACCCGGCCGTCACAACAGCCGGCGGACCATAGCGATACCGTCGCCACTTGGCAAACGTCCTTACGCGCCGATCGGCTCCCGCATGGGAGCTACGCGTCAGGCCCACCACTGGAAGGCGCCAGTCCGGCCAACGTGCGAACTGCCACGGTGAGCATCGCGAGGTCTGCTCCCGGCAATTGCCGCAATTCTTGCACCAAGCCCCGATATCGGTTCACCCCTTGCACCTTACTCTCGAGCCACTCCGCTACGCTGGTTGCCGCCTCGTCGACGTCCGAAGCCTCGACGCCAGCGGCCATTGCCGCCGCCGTCAGCCCTCGAAGGATCCGCGAAAGATCGTCCTCCAGGCCCGTTAGTGCCGAGCGATCCCAGCGGCCGGGCCGGGGCGCCGCTTGAATACAGGTCCTGAGCCACGGTAGATCAAGGGCATTGTCCAACGCGAAATAAACTCGAGCGGTCTGCAATGCCCTGGTCGGGTCGGCGACGGCAGTACCCGTCGGCGTCACCCGGACGACGTCGCAAACAGCCAGCAGATGCGGCAATTTGGCAATCGTCCGAGCCAGCCCGACATCGACGCCGGCAGCCACGTATTCAGCCGTTGTCGCTTCTACCCCGCCGGCATGAGTCGGGCTCATCACCTGGTCCAATCGGCTGCTGATCTCGCCGATGCCGGGGCGGAACCTCGCGACAGTCTCACTAAGCTTAAACGGGTGCCCACCCTGGGTCATATACCAGCGTGTGCCGCGCAACAGCACGTCCCGTACGACGACCAGCAATCGCGGCTGCAGTGACCCCGGCACCGTCGCTGGCAGCGCCTCGATCGCCGCCCAAACCGAGAGCAGCCCAAAGGAGTCCCGAGCGGCCACGTAGGCCAGCAAGACGTCCTCGAGCGAGCCGCCCGTTTCGTCCTGCAATTCGGAGACGAAGACGTCCAGGCCCCGATTGACGACGCTGTTCGCGATCCAGGTGGCAACGATCTCCCGCTTCAATCGGTGCTGCTCGATCTGCGGCATGAAACGCCGACGGAGCGGCCGAGGGAAATATTTGGCGACGTCCTTGGCCAAGTAAGCCCGGTCCGGTAGCTCCGTCTTGAGCAGGTCCTCGTAGAGAGTCATCTTGGCATAGGCCAGCAGCACGGCGGCTTCGGGGCGAGTCAGCCCGCGACCATCCTTGCGGCGCTCCGCCAGCTCGTTGTCGCGAGGCAGAAACTCGATCTGGCGATCGAGCCTGCCTTGCCGCTCCAGCCTGCGCATCAGCCTGATCTGCGCATCGAGCAGCTCCAACCCGAGCTGCTCCGTCACGCTCAACGCCATGTTCTGCAGCACATTGTCGCGCAACACCAAGCTGCCGACCTCATCGGTCATGGTCGCCAGCAGCTCATCGCGCTGCTTCATCGTCATGTCGCCGTTGTCGAGCACGGCCCGCAGCAGGATCTTGATGTTGACCTCATGGTCAGAGCAGTCGACGCCGGCCGAATTGTCGATGAAATCCGTGTTGATGCGGCCACCCTTGAGAGCAAAGGCGATCCGTCCCTTCTGCGTGCAACCCAGGTTGCCACCCTCGCCCACCACCCGGCATCGCAGGTCCTCGCCATCGACGCGAATGGCATCGTTGAGACGGTCCTGGGCGTCGGCTTGGCTCTCGCTCGCAGCTTTCACGTAGGTGCCGATACCACCGTTCCAGAACAGATCGACAGGAGCCTTGATGATGGCGGTCATCAATTCGTTGGGGGTCGCAGCCTCGAGCTCGATCCCCAGCACGCGGCGAACTTCAGGGCTGAGGGGGATCGACTTTGCCGACCGGGGCCAGATCGCCCCGCCGGGGCTGAGCAGGCTGCGGTCATAATCGTCCCAGCTTGATCGGGGCAGGTCGAACAGTCGGTGCCGCTCGGCGAACGAGCGTGCCGCGTCCGGATCGGGATCGAGGAAAATGTGGCGATGGTCGAATGCGGCCACCAGCCTGATCTTCTCCGACAGCAACATGCCGTTGCCGAACACGTCGCCCGACATGTCGCCGATACCGACGACCGTGAACTCCTCCGCCTGTGTGTCCAGGCCAAGCTCCCGGAACAGGCGCTTGACGGATTCCCAGGCCCCTTTGGCGGTGATCCCCATCTTCTTGTGGTCGTAGCCAGCGGACCCGCCCGACGCGAATGCATCGTCGAGCCAAAATCCATACTCGCGGCTGACCTCGTTGGCGTAGTCGGAGAAAGTGGCGGTCCCCTTGTCTGCAGCCACCACGAGATAGGGGTCGTCACCGTCATAGCGGATCACGTCCACGGGCGGGATGATGGCGCCGCCCCGCTGATTGTCGGTGATGTCGAGCAGGCCGCGCAGGAAGGTCTTGTAGCAGCGCACGCCTTCGGCCAGGAACGCCGCGCGGTCTGCGCCCGCAGGGGGACGCTTGACCACGAAGCCGCCCTTGGCACCAACCGGCACGATCACGGCGTTCTTGACCATCTGCGCCTTCATCAGGCCCAGAACCTCGGTACGGAAATCCTCGCGCCGATCCGACCACCGCAGACCACCGCGGGCGACCCTACCACCGCGCAGATGCACACCCTCGACGTATGGCGCGTACACAAAGATCTCGAACGCGGGCCGTGGCGCTGGCAGCCCCGGGATGCGCGCCGGATCGAACTTGTAGGACACGTAGTCCTTCTGGCCGCCTGTGGTCAGGTCGATCTGCCAAGCGTTGGTACGCAGCGTCGCTTTGATCAACTCGAGGTAGCGTCGCAGGATACGATCCTGATCGAGGCTGGCTACCTGGTTGAGCTGGTCGGTGATCCGCGCCTCGATGTCGGCCTGCAGGGCCATGCTGCCTCCAGCATGCACCGGATCGAAGCGCGCGTCGAACAGCTGGGCGAGGTCCCGGGCCAGATGCGGGTTGGAGCTCAGGGTCTGCTCGATATAGGCTTGGCTGAATGGTGTCCCAGTTTGCAGGATATATTTGCAGTAGGCGCGAAGCGTGACGATCTGCCGTGGGCTCAGCCCGGCAGCCAGCACCAAGCGGTTGAACCCGTCATTCTCGAGCCGATTGGCCCAAACTCCCGAAAACAATGCCTCGAAGTGCTCGCGGACAGTGTCCACATCGACCCGCCCGCCGATTACCGGCCGCAACCCGAAGTCGTGCAGCCAATAATCGCGGCCGTCGCGCGCCTTGATGTGGCTAGGCTCCTCACTGAGCACCTGGAGCCCCATATTTTCCAGGACCGGCAGCGCATCGGACAGTAAAATCGTCTGGTCGCGTCGGATCAGCTTGAATCTCAGCTGGTCCGGCGAATCTTCCAGGCGCCGATACAGGCTCATCGTCAAGTCTTCTGACTCGGCATGCGCAAGACGATCAATGCTCTGAATGTCCGGCACCGCCGCCCGCGCGTCGACACGCTCCTGGTATGACACCGGAAAGGCGCGGCCGTAGGCCTCAAAGAGACGGTTGCCATGCGCCTCACCGGCGGCATCAACCAGCGCGTTACGCAACCGGTCCGACCAGCTGCGCGAGAGTTCCAGCAGGCGCTGCTCGAGCTGATCGGTGTCGATGTCCGTTGGGACGCCCTGCGGCGTGCGCAAGGTGAACAATAGCCGTGCCAGCGACGATTCCGACAACTGCGCCTGAAACTCGCTTTCCGTGGCGCCGAAGATGCGCTCCAGCTGCTGCTGCATGCGCTCGCGCAAGGCCGTGTTGTAGCGATCACGAGGCACAAAAACGAGGCAGGCGACGTAGCGCCCGAAGGGATCCGCCCGCACGAACAGACGGAGGCGCTGCCGATCCTGCAGCTGGAGTATGCCGAGAACGATCTGGAACAGCTCGTCCTCGGACGTCTGCAGCAGCTCGTCACGTGGATAGGTCTCTAGAATGTGGAGCAGGGCTTTGCCCGCATGGCCCGCCTTGCTGAATCCAGACCGCTCCACGATACGCGCGACCTTGCGATCGATCAGTGGAATCTGATGCGGACTCATGCTGTAGGCGACCGATGTCAGCAGCCCCATGAAGCGGTGCTCGCCGATCACCGTGCCGTCCGCTGCGAAGCGTTTCACGCCCACGAAATCGAGGTAGGTTGAGCGGTGGACGGTGCTTCGTGCGTTGGCCTTGGTGATGGTCAGGGCCGGCAATGGCTCTCTGGCACGGGCCCGCACGTCGGCCGGGAGGGCCGCAAAGCTCTGCGACAGCTCGCCGTCATCCTTGGCGCGCAGGATTCCTAGCGCCGCCCCTTCGACGCGACGCAGCTGAACACCGGTCACACCGGTTTCAAGAGTGTAGGCATTATAGCCGAGCAGGGTGAAATGATCGTCGGCGAGCCAGCTCAAAAACGCCTCGATCTCGGCCCTGTGCTCCGCGGGTACCGCGCCAGCGCCGGCGTGGATCTCGGCAACGACCTCGCCGATCCGTTCGCGCATGGCGCGCCAGTCCGTCACCGCCGCGCGGACGTCCCGCAACACGTGATGGAGATCGGCCTCCAGCCCGGCAAGCGCGGCAGGGTCACTCTGGCGATCGATCTCGACGTGTATGAAGCTTTCGCGGGAGCCCTCGGCGACTTCGCCCGGCGTCCCGAGGTCGCGTAGACTGCCCGTGGCGGTCCGGCTTACCGCCAGCACGGGATGGATGATGAGATGGATGCCCAAGCCGTGCCGATTCAACTCCTGACTGATACTGTCGACCAGGAACGGCATGTCATCGTTGACGACCTCGATGACGGTATGGGTCGACTGCCAACCGTGCTGCTCGAGCTTCGGATTGTAAACGCGCAGCTTGACCTCGGCCGGATGCCGATCCGTGCCGAAGCGCAATTGCGCCAGGGCCGCACCGTAGAGATCCAGCGGATCGCGCTCCGCCAGATCCTCTGGCGCCACATCGCGGAAGTAAGCACGGACGAATCGCTCGGCTACGACGGCCTCTGGGCTATCCAGACGGGCAGTAAGTTGGGCGGCGAGACCATCGATGATCTCCGCCTTGCGTTCCTCGGCACGTGCGGGCATTCGCCCCCCCGAATTATTTAATGGCCCGATACGGTGATGAAACCACACTCGTGCGGCGGAATGAAGGCAAAATCCAGCTTCTTGCGCCCTGGCTGCAACGCCGATGCACAATGCCAGCGGCCCAATCTCAACCATCTGGCGTACCTCCACGCCCACGCCTAAGATTGCGCCGGATGCCCGGAGACGACGGAATGTCGGCGCATGCAAACAACCGGATCGCCTACTACGATGGACGCTTCATCCCCGAGAGCAGGGTGTTGGATTCGTTCCGCGACCGGGGCTTCTTGTATGGCGATGCCACATTCGACACCACGCGGAGCTTAGCCCATCGTCTGTTCAAGCTGCCGGAGCATGTTGAACGGCTCTACTGCAGCCTCCGCTACGTCCCGATAGATCCCGGCCTCTCGCCAGCCGAGATGTGTGCGATCACGGAAGAGGTTTTCGAGCGCAATCGGCACCTGCTTGCACCAGAAGACGACTATTGGGTGTCGCATCGGAGCAGCCGCGGCGTGCTCACTCGCGACGGCGAGCAACCTACCCAGGGCGAGCCGACGGTCATCGTCGAGTGCACGCCGCTGCCTTTCCGCCAGCGGGCACGACATTACCTCGAGGGAATACGCGTGATCGTGCTGAGCACGCGGCGTACACCGCCAGAAGCGTTCGCAGCCCGCGTCGAGACCACAAACCACCTGAACATGGTCGTGGCCGACCATGCGGCTACAGCGGTGGATCCTGGCGCCTGGGCCGTATTGCCCGATATTCACGGGAACCTAGCGGAAGGCAGGGGCGGCAATATTTTCCTGGTAAGAGGTGGCAGGCCCGCCACCCCGCGCGCGCAGTATGTGCTGCCGGGCATCAGCTGGCAGACCGTACTCGACCTGGCAGCCGATCCGGGCGTTCCCTGCGATCAGACCAACCTCGACCTTTATGATGCATGCGATGCCGATGAGGCCTTCCTGACATCGACCAGCCTGTGTATCTGCCCCGTGCGCAGTATCAATCGCCACCGCATCGGGAGCGATCAGGTTTTCGGCACCATCACCCGCCAGTTGATCGAGGCCTGTGTGCGGCTGGTGAATTGTGACTTCCTAGCGCAGTACCGCCGACGGCTGGACTGACGGCGGTCGGCACATGTGCTGCCTCGAAAGGCAAGACGTGGTCATCCTGCGGGAGGGATCGAGGGCAAGTGCGGCGCCCGCAGCGCTGCGGAAAAAGCCTATCGACAACAACGTGGCAAACAGATTTACGGGCAGAAGGACCGCAGGATGAACGAGCATGAGGTGCCGGCCTTCAGAGGCGGACGTAATGTCGCCATCAAGGTGCCCGAGCACGCATTTGAAACGACTGTCGCGTTCTACCGCGACACACTCGGGCTGACGCTCGCCTACGATGCCATTGGTACGAAGGCCGTTGATTTTGGCCCGATCAGGCTGTGGATAGACCGTATGCCTCACCTCGCCCAGGCCGAAATGTGGCTGGAGCTGATCGCGCCTGACACGGCAGCAGCCGCACGCCATCTGGCGGAGGCCGGTGTGGTTCGATGCGACGAGGTGGAGAAGCTGCCACCAGACCTGGATGGATTTTGGATCCTGAACCCAGCCGGCATCGTGCATCTGGTTTGTGCACCGGAAGCGGACGAGGTGGCCTCATTGGCGTCCTCCGACACACATGGGGAGTAATGGCTGGGACGATGTCCTAGCGGGCCGTGCAGCGGGCACAGAGCCCCGATAGCTCCACCTTCGTACTCTCGACATGAAAGTTCGCGCGACCGACGCAACGTCCAAGGGAATCCGTCAAGTCATCGTCGTGAAACTCGGCGGCATCGCCGCATTGCCGGCAGATGAGAAAATAGGCCTCGTGCGGCCTTGATGGCGACGAGCAACCAACATAGGCGTTCAGGCTCTCAATCCGGTGGACCAGCCCTTCGCGGCTGAGAAACTCCAGCGCCCGGTAAACGGTTGGCGGCGCCATTCGAGAGCGGTCGCTGGCGAGTTGATCCAGTATCTGGTACGCTCCGATAGGAGCATGGCTACGCCACACCAGTTCCAGAACCTGACGACGTAGATCGGTCAGCCGGGTGCCACGGGCCGCACAAACAGCCACCGCCGTCTCAAGAGCGCTATAAACACAGCGACGGTGGTCGTGCGACTCCGCCTTGAAGGGATCGGCTAGGCCTGCCGCCGGCATGCAGCTTCTGCTCCTATAGAGGCCAACCTGCGGCGCTTGGCGGCGCGCGACGTCGGTCGACGCTGATGGAACTTCCCTTCGTCTAGCAGATTCTGAGTGGCCTCTACCAGAGGCTCGCCGGGATTCGACCGGCCGAGCCTGATCCATGTTGGCAAAGGCCCACCCTTCGAACGAAAGGGCCCGGGTCACGGGGACCCGGGCATGCAGTCGAAGAATTGGGAGGCAGCAGAGATCGTAGTCGAGATGATCGATGCACTCTGTGCGTTTGGTCACAGTGACACCAGCACACCGTGCCCGGACCGCTTCATTCTGAGGCTTGTGGTCCGATTTCCCGGATTAGGTGAACGCAAGACGTCAGCCACAGTTGAATATCGCACCACAATGCGCTGTGATCACACTTCGGCGGCGCATTCGCCGTGTCACAACAAGCGATGAAACGCCCATGGATGCCGGACGCCCCCACCCGCTGGCGACCATCGATCTGTTCCGCGACCTCGGGACGGCCGAACTCGGGGAGGTCGAGCGCCATATCCGGATCAGACAGTATCGGGCCGGACAGACCGTTGTCGGCTATCAGGATGATTCACACGATCTGTTCTTCATCCTCACCGGTAAGTTGAAGGTCACCATCTTTTCCGAAGCGGGACGGGAGGTAGCTTTCCGTGAGCTCACCACCGGGCAGAGCTTCGGCGAACTGTCGGCCATCGACGGGCAACCGCGCTCGGCGAACGTGATCGCGCTGACCGACGCGTCAGTCGGGTCGATGACCGCACCGGATTTCATCACTGCCCTGCGCCGGCAGCCGGCAGTCGCCTTGGCCACGTTGCGCAAACTTACGGTCCTTGTGCGCGCTCTGTCCGAGCGGGTGCACGAGTTCTCCGAAAAGGTGGAGGTCAGAATATGTCATGAGCTGCTGCGTCTTGCCCGTGACAACATGTTCAACGAACATGCGGCACGTTTGCGACCGGCGCCGAAACACGCCGAAATCGCCAGTCGGGTGAACACCCATCGCGAGGCCGTGACACGTTTATTAGGCAAGCTCGCCAAAATCGGCATCGTTCAGCGCGGCCGAGGGGAGTTGCTGATTCGTGATCTCGAGGCGCTTGCCTCCTATGCCCGCCAATTGCACAACGGCTGAACCCGATCCGGTCGTCGGTATGGGTCGACGGTGCAACTGCGTCGATGCCGTAGCTCGATGGATAACGTGCCCGATCATTCGCCGCTCCCCGCTGCAGCTCCAAGAACTTGGCTGCTTCTCGGCCCGAAGCCGGGCGACAATGGCCAGGTACTGGCGCTGGCCGAGGCCCTGGGCTGGCCGTTCGAGAGCAAGCGCATGTTCTACCGACCGACCGAACTGCTGACCAATCGCCTCCTCGGCATTACGCTGCTCGGCATCGATCGGCGCCGATCGAGCCCACTCGAACCGCCTTGGCCTGATTTAGTTATCAGTGCGGGTCGGCGGAACGAGCCGGTGGCACGCTGGATCCAGCGACAGGCTCGGTCGGATCGGCCGGTGAAGCTGGTGCATATGGGACGCCCATGGGCACCGCTGGAGTGTTTCGACCTCGTCGTCACGACACCACAATATGCCCTGCCTGAGCATCGTGCCGTATTGCACGTGGAGGCCCCGCTACATCGGGTGAGCCCCGATAGGCTGGCGGAAGCGGCTCGCATCTGGCGGCCACGGCTGGCGACCCTGCCCGCGCCACGGATCGCGGTCATGCTCGGCGGCCATGTCGGCCGCTGGACATTCGACGAGGCGGCGGCAGGCTCCCTGGCCGAGCAGGCAAACTCGATGGCGGAGGCCGTGCGGGGATCTCTGCTCGTCTCGACCAGCGCCCGCACGCCGGTTGACGTCGTCGAGCACTTCGCCAACACACTGCGTGTGCCCCACCAGCTTTATCGTTGGCGTGGCGACGACCCCGACAATCCGTATTTTGGCTTTCTGGCCCTGGCGGACCGAATCATCGTTACCAGCGACAGCATGTCGATGCTGGTCGAGGCCGTGGCGACGGGTAAGCCGGTGTTCATCTTCGATCTCGCGGCTCCCAATAAGGGCACGCCGTGGCGCCTGCCAAGTAGCCGGACTCTGATCTGGTGGTTGGGACGCCTCTTTGGCCCGCGCCAGCTCGTCCGCAACGTAACTGCCATCCATCAGGGCCAAGTCGCCGCCGGGCGTGCGATCTGGCTTGGCAAGGAGTGGCCCCGAGAACGGCAAGCGCCGCCCATGAGAGACACGCTGCGCGCTGCCAATGCCGTGCGCAATCTCTTCGCCGTGTGACTTGTACCTGTCCACAGTTTTGAGACACTGTACCGGTCCACAGTTTTGAGACACCGCTTTGCGCTTACGCGGCCACGGACATTGGGCCGATCTGATCGGCGCGGACTTGAGCGGGCGTCTGGTAGCCGTGCCGCTCGAGGATCCAGCTCTGGTTGTAGGTCCGCTTGAACGCGATAAGTGCCAGGCGGGTTCCTCGACGGTCGCGAAGCGGCAGACCGACAGCAAGTTCTCCTTCAGGGTCCGAATGAAGCGCTCGGCGCAGCCGTTACCCTCGGGCTCCCGCACGAACACCGGCGAGCTTTTGATGCCGAGGAAGCGGATCTCACGCTGAAAGTGGTGGCTCACGTACTGGGAGCCGTGATCGTGGCGAAGGGTGAGGCCGTGGGCGATGTCCTTGGCGAAGGCCGAAGCGCTCGCGCACGCCCTGACGGATCGGCTCGAGTGCCTCGAAGCGATCG
>JAPJRA010000748.1 GCA_030824835.1 Geminicoccaceae bacterium
ATGTCGGGGTTGCCGCGAACCTTCGTGCCTGGCCGCCACTCGGCGGTGCGGGGAGCGGCGGCGGCGACCTGGACGAACTTGACACAGTGACCGTCGCCGACGACCTCGTCCTCGAAAGCTTCGGGAAGTGGGGCGTAGTAGGGGCCGGCGGCGAGCGCTGACCCTGCAGTGCAGCTGAGCCCGACGGCAAGCACGGCAATCATGTGCGACATTGATGGCGTCCTTCCCTGATCTTCTGCATTAATCAGGTACTAGGGTGCGCCTCACGCTTCTGTAACGACGATCACAAGAGAGTGTGGTTCGATCAGGGCCTGATGGGCCTGCCGGGTCGACGATCGTCGAGCTGGACCCCCTATGACCCGGCCTGTCGTGGTGCATTCTCTCGCGAGGCGGGCGCGCCATGGCATCTGGCCTTCATGGGGCGCAGCACGCTCGACCTTCTGCATACCCTGCGCGAGCTGGAGGCGCGGCGCGTCTCGGTCGTCGCCCTGAATGGCCTAGCGTTCGACCTCGGCACGCCGCACGGGCAGATGATGACGACCGTGCTGGCGGGTGTGGCCGAGTTCGAGCGTGAGCTGATTATCGAGCGCGTCGGTTCGGGACTGGCCGCGGCCAAGGCCCGCGGCAAGCGCCTCGGCCACCAACCCGGGCAGCGGCCAAGTCCGACCGCCCTGGCCCCCAATGTGCTATCATTCTGCTCGATTATGTCGGCTTCGGGCAGCCCTCGACCTTCGGCGGGCTCATCCCGACCCCGAAGCTCGACGGCTTGCCAACTTGAGCGTGTCCTCTGCTAGAACTAGTCATGGCCTCGCCCCGCATCGACCGGAAAATTGCGGCCATCATGGCAGTGGACGTGACCGGATTCTCGGCGCTGGTCGAACAGGACGAGGCGGGAACGCTGGCACGGCTCGCGACCTTGCGCGCGGAGCTCATCCAGCCATTGCTGGCGATCCATCACGGCCGGCTGATCAAGCTGCTGGGCGACGGCTTCCTCGCCGAGTTTGCGAGCGTGGTTGATGCGGTAGCCTGTGCCGCAGAGATCCAGGACGGCAACCGGGACGGTTTGCCGCTGCGCATCGGCGTCAACCTCGGTGACGTGGTGGTCGATGGCGACGACCTTCTTGGCGACGGAGTCAACGTCGCGGCTCGGCTGGAGGGTCTGGCCGATCCGGGCGGAATCGTGGTTTCGGGGACAGCCTTCGACCATCTCCACGGCCAGCCGGGTCTTGCCTTCACGAGCCTCGGCGAGCAGCGGCTCAAGAACATCGCCAGGCCGGTGCGCGCCTATCGACTGGTCGATGCGGCCGCTCCAGTTCGACCCGCCCCCCAACCCGGCGGCATCCGCCCGTCGATCGCCGTGCTGCCGTTCGACAATCTCGGTGGTGACCCGGACCAAGCCTATTTCAGCGACGGACTGGCCGAAGACCTGATCACCGCCCTGTCGCGGTTTCGCGATCTGGTCGTTCTGGCCCGCCATTCCTCGTTCGCCCTGCGCGGCGAGACCCTGGGTGCGGTCGAACTCGGGCGTCGCCTGGGCGTGCGCTACCTACTTGAGGGCAGTGTGCGCCGGTCAGGCGATCGCGTACGCATCACGGCTCAGCTGATCGACGCGGCGAGCGGCGACCATCTCTGGGCCGAGCGCTTCGATCGGGTGCTCGACGATATCTTCGCGGTGCAGGATGAGGTCGTCGCCACCATCGCCGCCACGCTCGCGGTCCGTATCCATGTGGCTGGCCTGGAGCGTGCGAAGCGCCAGCCGACCGAAGACCTCGCCGCCTACGAATGCGTGCTGCGCGGCCGCGAACGGCTGGCCGTCTACGGGCCGGAGGAGAATGCCGCTGCTCGCGAACTGTTCGCCCGCGCGGTAGCGCTCGATCCCGAGTACGCGCTTGCCCACGCGTTCCTGGCATTGGCGATCTTCAACGAGGAATGGGGGGAGCACGTCGCGCGAGAGCGAGCCGCCTGCCTTGAGCATGCCAACCTCGCGGCGCGCCTCGACCCGACCGACAGCCGCTGCCATCGCATTCTGGCCATGATTCTCCTGGAGGCGCGCGAGTTCGAGCGTGCCGGCTACCACGCCGACCGGGCCGTAGCGCTCAATCCGCATGATGGCGATGCGGCCGCCTATCGCGGCTATATCCTATGCTTTCTTGGCCGGCCGGAAGAGGCGCTATCCGACAGCCGCCGCGCGCTGGCGCTCACCCCGTTCCACCCCAACTGGTACTGGGGTGTGCTTGGCCGCGCCTTGTACGGCACCGGGCGCTATGACGAGGCGATCATGGCCTTCGAGCGATCGGCCGCAGGTCGCTACGAGCATCAGGTCCGGCTGGCCGCGTGCCACGCCCACCTCGGCCAAGCGGCTCTGGCGCGGCGCTGCGTTGAGCGAGTACTAGCGGCTAAGCCGGACTTCTCAAGTCGGGCCTGGGTGGAGAAGGCAGCGCTGCGCCTAGACGCGGATCGCGAGCGCCTATTGAATGATATGCTGGCCGCCGGGCTGCCGCCCTGAGGTAGGACCGGCCCTGTCCGGCCGTGTGACTGGCCTTTCCGCCACATAGTTGCGCGATTAGCGCTTGCCCAAAATTCAAACCTGATTACCCATTTCACGCATCCGCAATGATGACTCTATAGGGCTGCGGGGTG
>JAPJRA010000749.1 GCA_030824835.1 Geminicoccaceae bacterium
CGGAAATAGTCGCCGATCGGACCGGCGGCGCGGGTGGCCAGGCCCTCCTCCTCGATGATCTTGAGATTCTCCAGCGCCACCGCGGCGCAGACCGGATGGCCGGCATAGGTGACGCCGTGGGCATACTCTTTCTCGCCGGAGAAGATCGCCTCGCCGACCCGGGCGCCGAACGCCACCGCCGCGATCGGGACGTAGCCCGACGACAGGCCCTTGGCCATCGAGACGAGGTCCGGCGTGAAGCCCATCGTCTCATGGCCCCACCAGCTGCCGGTGCGGCCGAAACCGCAGATGACCTCGTCGGCCACCAGCAGCACGTCATGCTCGCGGCAGATCCGCTGGATCTCGGGCCAGTAGGTGGCGGGTGGGATGATGACGCCGCCGGCACCCTGGATCGGTTCGGCCACGAACGCCGCCACGTTCTCGGCCCCGAGCTCGCGGATCTTGGCGTCGAGCCAGCCCGCCGCCCTGCGGCCGAACGCGTCCGGGTCCTCGCCCCAGCCCTCGGCCCAGGGATAGGGGTTGCCGATGTGATGGAAGCGGGGCAGCGGCAGGTCGAACATGCCGTGCATGAACGGCATGCCGGTGAGGCTGGCGGAGCCCAGGCCGACGCCGTGATAGCCCAGCTTGCGGCTGATGAACTGCTTCTTCTCAGGCCGCCCCATCAGGTTCCAGTAGTACCAGATCGACTTGACGACCGTGTCGTTGGCCTCCGAGCCCGAGCTGACGAAATGGATGCGATCCATGCCCTCGGGCAGGTGCGCCGCGAGCTTGGCCGCGAGCTCGATCGCCGGCGGCGTGCCGCACTGGAAGAAGGCGTTGTAGTAGTCGAGCGTCCTGATCTGCTCGTAGGCGATCTTCGCCAGCCGCTCGCGCCCGTGGCCCACCTGGGTGCACCACAGCCCCGCCATGCCGTCGAAGATTCGGTTGCCCAGGCTGTCCCAGACATAGCAGCCCTCGGCGCGGGTGATGATCCTGGCACCCTTGGCGGCGAGCTCGTGGTGGGTGGTGAAGGGGTGCAGATGATGGCGGGCGTCGAGCTCCTGCCAGCGGCGGGTCTGTTCGGTGGCGGTCATGCGGTCATTCGCCTGCGGTCCATGGGCAAAGGCTACGTAGCAGACCGCGCGCCGCCTGCCCAATGGCAGGCGCGACAGTGCGCTGAGCCCTCGCGACACTGTCACGGAACGACTATATCCTGAGCATATCATGCGACCAGGAGCGTGACCGATGCCGCTTTACACCTATACCTGCGACGAGCATGGCGAGTTCGCCGCGTGGGCGCGCATGAGCGACAGCGAGACACCGCAGCCCTGCCCGACCTGCAACGTGGCAGCCTCGCGGGCACTGGCGCGTCCGGCCGTCGGCAGTAGCGGTGAGGGTGCCTCCGCGAGCCCCGGCGCCGCGCCGAAGCTCGGCGGTCACAGCTGCGGTGCCGGCTGCGTTCACTGAGCCGGACAGACTGCCGCGGGGCCGGGCATCGCCGCACCGGCCGGGGACCCATGCCGAGGAGCGCCTATCGTGGTCGAGCCTGACCAGGACGTGAAATATCGGCTCGCGATCTTCGACTTCGACGGTACGCTCGTGGATTCCTACCCGTGGTTCGCGCGAGTGATCGACGTCGTCGCCGAGGAGTTCGGCCTGCGCCGCATCAGCGCCGAGGAACGGCAGGCGCTGCGCTCCTGCCACCCGCGCGAGATCCTCAAGCGGCTCGACGTGCCGCTATGGAAGGTGCCGCGGATCGCCCGCCGCATCCGCCAGCTCAAGGCCGTGGACGCACCGGGCCTGCCGCTGTTCCCGGGTGTGGTCGACCTCCTGCACGAGCTCGCATCCCGGGGCATCCCGCGCGCCATCGTCAGCTCCGACGCCGAGAGCAACATCCGGCTCACGCTCGGGCCGGCGAACGCCGGGCTGATCGACCACTATGCCTGCGGGGCGACGCTGTTCGGCAAGCGGGCGAAGCTGCGGCAGGTCCTGGCCCGCTTCGCCGTGGCCCCCACCGAGGCGATTTACGTGGGCGACGAGGTGCGCGACGGCGAGGCCGCCAGGGCCGCTGGCATCGCGTTCGCCGCCGTCTCGTGGGGCTACACCGCCCCCGAGGCGCTGCGGCGGCACGGCCCCGACCGGTTCTTCACCAGCGTCGCCGAGATCGGCCCGGCGATCGCCTAAGCTACTGGCTGCCGAGCAGCTGGGCGAGCTCGGCAGCGGGGCGTACGTCGGCATAGACGCGGGCCAGCGTCCTGAGGCTCGCGAGATGCAGCGCCGGCTCGTTGGCAGCCACGCCATCGGCGCAGATCAGCACGCGGAAGCCGGCTTCGTGCGCATCTTTGGCGGAGGCTGCCACGCAGACATCGGTCAGCACGCCGGCCAGAAGCACGGTGTGGATTCCGTGCGCGCGCAGCCGGTCGGGGAGGGCGCTGTTGCCGGGGAAGAAGGCGCTGTGGCCGGTCTTGGGCGCCGTCCAGTCACCCGTGGCGACGGTCAGGCCGGCATGGATTCGCGTGCCCGGACCGCCATCCGCCATGTCGCGCTCGTAGCCCAACACCGCTTCGGGCCCGAGCAGGGCAGTCGTCGCGATCCGTGACCGCCAGGTCGAGGGCGGCGTCGGCGTCACCCAGGCGACTACGCCGCCAGCAGCCCGCAT